>JAGHVA010000034.1 GCA_018064565.1 Candidatus Colimorpha onthohippi | reverse complement strand
CCCGCTCCGCCATTAACTGCTCCGACCCATACCCTCACAACAGCATCAGGCTGCGACAGCATCATAACGCTGCACCTGACGTTCAACAAATCAACTACGACCGCCACCACCGTTGACAGCTGCGACCGCTTTACATGGCACGGGCATACCTATACCGCCACGACATCGACCGCTCCGACCAATACCATAACAACTGTATCAGGCTGCGACAGCACCATAACGCTGCACCTCACCATCAACAAATCCACTACGACTGACACCACCGTGGACAGCTGCGACCGCTTCACATGGTACGGGCAGACCTATAAACCACGCCATCGACCGCCCCGACCCATACTTTGAAAAATCAGTCAGGTTGCGACAGCACCATAACGCTGCATTTAACAATCAACAAATCTACATCGACCGACACCACCGTAGATAGCTGCGACCGCTTCACATGGTACGGACAGACCTATACCGCTACGCCATTGACTGCTCCAACCCATACCCTCACAACTGCATCAGGTTGCGACAGCATCATAACGCTGCACCTAACTATCCGTAAAAGTGTAAGAATTGACTCATTTGTCTCTGCATGTGATAGTTTTGTTTGGCAAGGCAATACCTACTATTCGTCTTCATCATATCAGTATAATGATACGAAATCTGACGGGTGTGATAGCATCGTGATGCTCTTATTAACTATTAAGGAATCCTATCATAGAAAGGATTCTTTAGCAATATGCCACCATCAGTTGCCATACGAATGGCGTGGAAATGTTTATTATGGAGAAGAGGCGATAAATGACACACTTTTGGCTTATAACGGGTGTGACTCTATAGTAGTCAGCTCTCTTGTAGTGTTGCCAGACAGCATCAGTAATGCAGATAGCGTAACAAGTGCATGTAGTTTCTTTGATTGGCGAGGATATCATATACAGCAATCTGGCGTATATTATGACACCGTTAGAGGTGCTGTTCAAGGCTTGTGTGATAGCATATATGTTCTATATATTGACATTAGTCCAAGCATTGATACATTGGATACGGTGGTGTGTGACAATAATAATGTTGTTATTCATGGAAATAGTTACAATATTAGCGGTAGTTATTTGTTGAGATTTCAGGATACCAACGGCTGTGATAGTCTTGTGCTCTTACAAGTTTCTATCAAACCAACGTATAGTACAACGCAATTTGCAGTTTTATGTGCCAATAACCCTTATTATTGGATTGATGGAAATGCCTATGATAGTCTCACTACTCAACCCTTTGTCTCTTTGACGGCCACCAATGGTTGCGATAGTGTAGTACATTTGAATCTTTGGCAAGTTGAACACCCTCAGGCATCTTTTCAAGTTAGTCATGCTACGGTAGATGAATCTAATAGTATGATTGTTTTGACTAATACCAGCCAAAACTTCTTTCGGTTGATGTGGTTGCTTCACGATGGTAGTACGGATTCTTCTCGTGAGGTGATGTTTAGTTACCCAGAAGGAGAAGCACAAATAAAGGTAGGTTTGATTGTTGAAAGCGAAAACGGATGTCTCGACTCTGCATTTTCTCAAATTATCTACGAACCGTTGGAGATATCTCCCCCAAATTGCTTTACCCCCGATATACCGCCTAATCACCGTTTCTTGATACCTTCTCAAAATATGGCTAAATTTGAGGCGCATATCTATTCCCGTCAGGG
Source organism: Candidatus Colimorpha onthohippi (assembly GCA_018064565.1). Lineage (GTDB taxonomy): Bacteria > Bacteroidota > Bacteroidia > Bacteroidales > P3 > Colimorpha > Colimorpha onthohippi. The sequence goes on along the minus strand of JAGHVA010000034.1, from coordinate 7,178 downwards.
ACTTCTCGTCTATACCTTCAAAGATAAGAATGATAGCTGGGATGGCACCTCCCACGGACAAAATTGTCCGCAAGGCTCCTATATCTACATCGTGCGCTACACCTCCACGCTACATCCCGATATTTGGCATACTATTAACGGAACCGTAACCCTCATCAGATAAACCCTCTGCTATATCACCCCCCCTTTTTGTTAATAACTCCCCCTTTATTCTATGTTAAAATAAATTTAACATACATGCAACTAATAGAAAATCAAAGCATAATAACGATTTTATAGATTTTTAACATTCCGAACAACCCTACATAACTTGTCAACAAAAAAAAAATCATAACTTTGCAAACCAGTCTGTGGACTATATCGTCTATTACTGACTTTTGATAATCAATTTATTACAAAAATAATCAAAACAAAAAAATGCCAACAATTCAACAATTAGTTCGCAAAGGACGTCAGCAAATGGAGTATAAAAGCAAATCTCCCGCTTTGGATAGCTGCCCTCAGCGCCGTGGCGTCTGTACCCGCGTGTACACCACTACCCCTAAAAAACCTAACTCAGCTATGCGTAAGGTTGCTCGTGTCCGCCTTACCAACCAGAAAGAGGTTAATGCTTATATCCCTGGTGAGGGCCACAACTTGCAGGAACACAGCATCGTAATGATTCGTGGCGGCCGTGTCAAAGACCTTCCAGGTGTACGTTATCACATCATTCGCGGTGCCCTCGATACCTCTGGAGTAGATGGTCGTCGTCAACGTCGCTCCAAATATGGTGCCAAACGTCCCAAACAAGCTGGTAAGTAAATAGCTATGTTGACTTCTCATATATATTCGGCTTCCTCCGACTAACCGTAAGTCAACAAAAAATCATCAATTATCTTAAAGCATCATGAGAAAAGCTAAACCAAGAAAACATATCATCCTCCCAGACCCTAAGTTTAACGATACTATGGTTACCAAGTTCGTCAACAACTTGATGATGGGTGGCAAGAAAACTATCGCTTACAAAATCTTCTACGAGGCAATCGACGTCGTCGCCCAACGTACCAACGAGGACGGACTCGAAGTGTGGAAAAAAGCCCTCGCCAATATCACACCTTCAGTCGAGGTTAAAAGCCGTCGTATCGGTGGTGCCACATTTCAGGTTCCTACCGAAATTCGCCCCGAACGTAAGCAAAGCATCGGCATGAAGAACCTTATCAACTTCTCCCGCAAACGCAGCGAGAAGACTATGGCTCTCAAATTGGCTGCCGAAATCCAAGCCGCTTACAAAGAAGAAGGCGCCGCCTTCAAACGCAAGGAAGACATCCATCGTATGGCAGATGCCAACAAGGCATTCTCACACTTCCGCTTCTAAAGCCTATCCACCTACTTCTGCACCCCACACTCATTATTACTATATCAACGTTTTCGATAAGCCGAGAGCAGACAAGCTTGCTTGTATGCCGACCCGCCTGCCGGCGGACAGGGAGCGAGAAAACCAACTAACAGGAGGTCATGAGCACCACTTTATAAAAAAAAATACTCAGCGAATAACGACTGTTGCGAAAAAACGAACTCTTTAATCAATCAGCATGGCAGATCTCAAATATACACGCAATATCGGTATCATGGCTCATATCGATGCTGGTAAAACTACCACCACCGAGCGCATCCTATTCTACACAGGCAAAAACTACAAACTGGGCGAAACCCACGAAGGCTCCGCCACCATGGATTGGATGCAACAAGAGCAAGAACGAGGCATTACCATTACCTCTGCCGCTACCACCGTGTATTGGGATTGGCAACAAAACCGCTACAAACTCAACATCATCGATACCCCTGGTCATGTCGATTTCACCGTCGAGGTCGAACGCTCCCTCCGCATCCTCGACGGTGCTATCGCCATCTTCTGCGCCGTCGGCGGCGTCGAACCACAGTCCGAAACCGTCTGGCGTCAGGCCAACAAATACCACGTCCCTCGCATCGCCTTCGTCAACAAGATGGATCGCGCAGGTGCCGACTTCTTCTCCGTAGTCAACCAGATTAAAGAACGCCTGGGCGCCAACCCCATCCCTCTTGTAATCCCTATCGGTCAAGAAAACCTCTTCAAAGGCATCGTCAACCTCATCACAAACAAAGCACTTATTTGGGACGAAGAGTCTAATGGCACCAAATTCTTCGAAGTGCCAATGCCCGACGACTTAAAAGACACCGTAAACGAGTACCGCCAAAAACTTATCGAAGGTGTAGCAGAAGAAAATGAACAGTTGATGGAGAAATTCTTCAACGATCCTAACTCCATCACCGAACAAGAGATGATAACCGAAATTCGCAAAGCAACACTCGCAATGAAAATTACCCCTGTGCTTTGCGGATCATCCTTCAAAAACAAAGGCGTCCAGTCCCTGCTCGACGCAGTCGCAGCCTACCTCCCAAGCCCATTAGACGTCGGCGAAGTCCAAGGCATCAACCCCAAAACAGAACAAACCCAAGTGCGTGCCATCAGCACCACCGCACCCTTCTCCGCCTTGGCATTCAAAATCGCTACCGACCCCTATGTCGGCCGTCTCTGCTTCTTCCGTGTCTATTCGGGTTCTCTTGAATCAGGCTCTTACGTCTATAACGCCAACACAGGCAAAAAAGAGCGCATCTCACGCATCATGCAGATGCACTCCAACAAGCAAAACCCCTTAGACCGTATCGAAGCTGGCGACATCGGCGCCGCCGTCGGATTCAAAGAAATCAAGACAGGCCATACCCTCTGCGACGAGCATCATCCCATCATCCTTGAGTCTATGAAATTCCCAGAGCCCGTCATAAGTATCGCTGTTGAGCCTCTCACCCAAGCAGATGTGGACAAACTCACCAATGCCTTGATGAAACTGGCAGAAGAAGACCCTACATTCCGCGTCAAGAGCGACGAAGTCTCTGGCCAAACCCTTATCAGCGGCATGGGCGAACTCCACCTCGATATCATTGTTGACCGCTTGCGTCGTGAATTCGGAGTCGAAGTCAACCAAGGTCGTCCAGAAGTAGCCTACAAAGAAAACATTACTGCTACCTTTCAACACCATGAAATCTACAAAAAGCAGACTGGTGGTAAAGGCAAGTTCGCCGATGTCCTCTTCGAAATCGGCCCTGCCGATGAAGGTGTAGTAGGATTACAATTCATTAACGAAGTAAAAGGCGGCAACATCCCCAAAGAGTACATGCCAGCACTCGAAAAAGGATTCAAAGAAGCTATGCAAAACGGCGTCTTAGCTGGCTATCCCATGGACAGCATGAAAGTGCGTATCATCGATGGCTCCTTCCACCCAGTCGATTCAGACCAGCTCTCATTCGAGTTATGCGCCAAAATCGGCTACAAAGCCGCTTGCCGAAAAGCCTCCCCCGTACTCCTTGAGCCTATCATGAAACTCGAAGTCGTTACCCCCGACGCCTACGTCGGCGACGTAACCGGCGACCTCAACCGCCGCCGCGGCATGCTCGAAAATATCGAAGCCAAAGTCGGCGTCCAGGCCATCCACGCCAAAGTCCCACTCGAAAAAATGTTTGGCTACGTAACCGCCTTGCGTACCATCACCTCCGGACGTGCCAACTCTACTATGGAATTCTCCCATTATGCAGAAGTATCTCGCGAACAGCAAGATGCAATATTGAAAAACAAAAACAATTATTAATAACAAATTCTTAAAACCGTGAGTCAAAGAATTAGAATCAAACTCAAATCTTACGATCACAACCTCGTCGACAAATCGGCCGAGAAGATCGTCAAGACCGTCAAAATGACGGGCGCTGTGGTAACGGGCCCTATCCCATTGCCTACCAGCAAAAAGATTTTTACTGTCAACCGCTCTACTTTCGTTAACAAGAAATCTCGTGAGCAGTTCGAACTGAGCTCCTACAAACGTCTGATGGACATCGAAATCAACGATCGCTCCAAAACAGTCGATGCTCTTATGAAACTCGAACTCCCAAGCGGTGTCGAAGTCGAAATCAAAGTCTGAAATTAATTAATCAGCCAATGCTGATGGCACCGTTGCTGCCATCATATGCTGAAGTGTAAAACAAACCAATCCATAATTAAAATGTCAGGATTATTAGGTAAAAAAATTGGAATGACCAGTCTCTTTAATGCCGACGGTAAACAAATACCGTGCACTGTCATAGAGGCAGGTCCTTGCGTCGTAACGCAAGTCAAAACAATCGAAAAAGATGGCTACGAGGCTATCCAATTGGCTTTTGGCGACAAAAAAGAAAGCCATACCACTAAAGCCATGAAAGGCCACTTTGCCAAAGCTAATACAACCCCAAAACGTTATATCGCTGAATTTAGCCGTTTTGAAGAAGGCCACAAGAAAAAACATGGCGAAGTCCTTACCGTCGATGTGTTCCAAGAAGGCGAATTTGTTGACATCGTCGGCACCTCTAAAGGTAAAGGCTTCCAAGGTGTTGTTAAAAGACACGGTTTCGGCGGTGTTGGAGACTTAACTCACGGCCAACACGACCGCCTGCGTGCCCCAGGTTCTATCGGCGCATCTTCTTACCCCTCCAAAATCTTTAAGGGTATGCGTATGGCTGGCCAAATGGGCAACCATCGCGTCAAAATCCAAAACCTTGAAGTAGTCAAGATTATCGCTGAGAAAAATTTAATGTTAGTCAAAGGTTCTGTACCGGGACCCAAAGGATCACTTTTAAAAATTGAAAGATGGAGCTAAAAATTTATAACACCAACGGCGGCGAAACCGGTAGAACCATCACCCTCGACGATTCTATCTTCGCTATTAAGCCCAACGAACATGCTGTTTACCTCGACTGCAAACAGTACTTGGCAGATCAGCGTCAGGGTACTCATAAAAGCAAAGAACGTTCTGAAAATGCCCACAGCACTCGTAAACTAAAACGTCAAAAAGGTACTGGCGGTGCTCGTTCTGGCGATCTCAAAAGTCCTGTCTTTGTAGGTGGCGGTACCATCTTCGGACCCAAACCTCGCGACTACCGCTTCAAACTTAACATCAAAGTCAAACGCCTTGCACGCCGCTCCGCCTTAAGCAGCAAAGTGGCCGACAACGCTATCATGGTGGTCGAAAACTTCAACTTCGAAGCTCCTAAAACAAAACAAATGATTCAGGTGCTCAACAACCTTAAAGTTAACGACAAAAAATCTTTGGTAGTTGTTGAAAAACCAAATAATTTCGTATCTTTGTCTGCCCGCAACCTCCAAAATGTGAAGGTTGTAAACGTAACGGAGTTAAATACATACGACATCGTTAATGCAGCTCAGATCCTCTTATCCGAAGGGTCAATCGCTGAAATTAACCGTGTCTTGGCTGTAAAATAAATCTTTGGAGTAACCGATTTAGAACTTTTAACAAATGAATATTTTAATAAAACCGCTCATCAGCGAAAAGATGACGAGACTTACCGAGGCTGCGGCTGCTCCTAAGCTTAATCGCATCCAGCGTAAGAAGGGCAAACCTGAACCGGTGGCTCACAACCGTTACGGATTTGTGGTTGACAAACGCGCTAACAAATTCGAAATTAAGAAAGCTATTGAGACTTTCTACAACGTGAAAGTCCTTGATGTAAACACGATGAACTACTCCGGTAAGTTCAAATCGCGCTACACCAAATCAGGCTTCCTCACCGGTCGCACCAACGCCTTCAAAAAAGCCGTTGTTACCCTCGCCGAAGGTTGTACTATCGATTTCTATGCTAATATCTAAGCAAATATAATGAAACTTTGTCCATGAGGATGCGGTCTCTATGCCCGCACCCTCTTGGTCTCTGTTTATCTATTAATAGTAAGGCCAACTGATAAATGGTCAAAAAGAAAAATCTAAAATGGCTTTAAAAAGAATTAAACCAACAACCCCTGGTCAGCGTCATAAACTCGTTGTCACCAACGATGATATTACGACCTCAAAACCAGAGAAAAGTCTCGTCTTCGGCTTCGGAAAATCCGGCGGACGTAACAACACGGGTAAAATGACTATGCGCTATATCGGCGGCGGCCACAAAAAATTGTATCGCCTCGTCGATTTCAAACGCGACAAAGATGGTATCCCCGCAGTTGTCAAGACTATTGAGTACGATCCTAATCGTAGCTCTCGTATCGCCCTCGTTAACTATGCAGATGGCGAAAAACGTTACATCCTCGCCCCTCAAGGCTTGAAAGTGGGTCAAACCATCCTCTCCGGCAAAGGTGTCGCTCCTGAAGTGGGCAACACGCTTACCCTCGCCGAAATCCCCTTCGGTACCCTGATCCATAACATCGAGCTCCGCCCAGGTCAGGGCGCCAAAATGGTCCGCTCTGCTGGCGCTTATGCACAGCTCATGTCTCGCGACGGCAAGTATGCTATCATTAAGATGCCTTCAGGCGAAATGCGCATGATCCTTCAAGCTTGCCGCGCCACCGTGGGTATCGTCTCTAATCCAGAACATAACCTCGAAGTAGGCGGTAAAGCCGGTCGCAATCGTTGGCTCGGCCGTCGCCCACGCAACCGTGGCGTCGTTATGAACCCTGTCGATCACCCAATGGGCGGTGGCGAAGGTCGTCAAACTGGTGGACATCCTCGCTCTCGCAAGGGCATCCCAGCCAAGGGCTATAAGACACGTGCTCCTAAAAAACAATCCACGAAGTACATTGTCGAAAGAAGAAAGAAGTAATAAAGTGAGATTGTCAGTCTTTTGCATGACAATATTCCGTCAACCTATGGCTTGCTGAATATACTACCGTTATCAAACTGACTGGTTTCTCAATAAGAAGAATCTCAAAAGAAGAAAACAATGAGTCGTTCATTAAAGAAAGGTCCGTATATCTTCTACAAACTCGAAAAAAGAGTTATCGAAGCACAGAAATCAAACAAGAAGGTCACCATCAAGACTTGGTCAAGAGCTTCTATGATTTCTCCTGATTTCGTCGGTCAGACCATCGCCGTCCATAACGGTAACAAATTTATACCCGTTTATGTTACCGAAAATATGGTCGGACATAAACTCGGTGAGTTTGCTCCTACCCGCATCTTCCGCGGTCACGCCGGATCAAAAGACAAAGCTAAAAAATAAATGTAAAATGTAAAAACGGCCAACCTCTGGCGTTGAACGTTTTTAACTATACTCAAAAAGAACAATGGGACGTAGAAAACACAATAGTGCAGAAGCACGTAAAGAAGCCAACAAGACCCTGTATATGG
>JAGHVA010000159.1 GCA_018064565.1 Candidatus Colimorpha onthohippi | reverse complement strand
CGGAAATATCTTATTCTCTCACGTCAGGAAATTACAAGCCGAACCCAAATAAAAGCATTATGATATTCAATAACAAAAAAAAGGTGAAGATTGCCCCAGGTGTTTGTTTGAACATCACCAAGAAAGGTGTAAACTCTACGGCGGGAATGCGAGAAGCGAGTGTGTTCTTTGACAAGAAAGGGTCATACGTGAGTGCAGGCACTCCTGGCACGGGCTATTATAGCAGGGAGAAAAGCGGAGGAGAGCCAGTTGCACTGCCGAATTTATTGAAAAAAGCCCCTTCTGAACACAAATTCTTCTACCGTGCAAGACATTTCATAGGCTTTTGGCTTTGCGCTTTCCTTGCTCTGAGCATGCTTATCTGTGGATTGACGGAAGGCGGCTTTTGGTATTGGGCTTTCTTGGTGCTGTTTTGCTATAGGTGCTATGTGCATTTCCCCAAGATGCGCCGCAAAAGCTCTTCTGCGCCCAAAAGCGAAAAGGCTTCTTCCATCATAAGGGCAGCGCGAAAGGAACTCGGCCAGCCGCACAGCGAATTGGAACAACGTATCCTGCGCAACCTCATATCCTGCTATGCGCTTGCTGATGAGATTGATGTGGAAGAGGGTATTATTGCCTCCCTTAAAGAGTCGGGCAAGAAACCAGAACTCCTCTCTGAGCATGAGCAGAAATTGAAGACGGCTCAAGACAAGCTGAACGATATCCAATACGATGCCGATTCGGAGTTGTCGGACGAAGAACGGAGTGCGTATGAGGGGCTCTGTCAGAAATTTGAGGTTCTCCTATCCTCCGATAAGGTTTGGAGCATCAAAGGCGATGAGTTAGATGCTCAGCAAATCACCTTCGCCCAACGGCTGTCGCATAGGACTTCGATAGGCGTAGGAGTCGGTGTGTTTAATTTCATCAAGTCTCGCTATGATGTGCCGATTATCAGCGACCGTAATGTGCATCTTTTCTTCTATCCCAAGTTCCTGATAGCTGCCTCCAGCCCAAGCTCCTTCTCGGTCATACCATACCAGTCGCTTTCACTGGAGGGACGAAAACACAGCCTCGGTGAAGATGGAATCGTGCCATTCGATTCAAAAAAGGTTTCCACCACATGGAAATATCTTGATGCCTCTGGAATGCCAGATAAGCGTTTCTCTAACAACAAGAAGATTCCAGTAATGGAATATGGCTATCTCACTATGCAATTCTCAAATTATTCATTAAGGTACCTATTTAGTAATTCGAATGCGCTTATCGGCTTCACCGACGCTTTCGATATATTAAAGTATGGCGACAATGGTACCAACAAAAGCAATCTCGAACCATTGGTATCCGACGAGACGCCAACTGAGTTGAACTATTTCAAGAACGTGAACTACGCTGCCAAGCAGCTGTATGAACATATCAAAATGATGAATAAGAGCTTGGTCGTCAATGATCTGTTATTGAAATACGAAGAGAAGTTTCCCAACTTCGACAGTATCACTACTGGGGAAATTAACCCAAGACTTATGGTTATCTGTTGGTATGATGCTATTGTATGCTATGAAGGATTGGGTCATAAATTTGATATTGACACCGAAGAGGGTTTGGGCTTAGTTGATTTTTTGATTATGATGATTTATCCGAAATATCCTGAAGTTTATAATAGAGAGTCGTTGATGCGGACAAAGGGACGAGAAATATATAGGCCATTGGTTAGCGTTGTTACCTCCAATACTTTTACTGGTTTTTCTGAAGATAAATTATTGTTGGTCGAGATGATTAGGGCGGAAAACATAGACAATGACATGGTGTCGAAATATGTTATCTTGCTTTATCGACTCACCTCCATAATAGCCAAGGCGGACGGGGTTGTCTATGAGAACGAGGCAAAATGGCTCAGGCATATCATGTCGTTCGCCAATATCAAGGATGAGAATACAAATGATAGGGAACAGAAAATCACATCCGAAAATATACAATCCAACGGGGGAGCGTCCAATCTGGGAAACGAGTTGAGTTCCTTGATAGGTCTCTCGTCCGTAAAGGAGGAGGTGTCGAAACTATCCAATTTCATTAAAATCCAACAGATGCGAAAACAGAAGGGAATGCCAGTTACTCCAATGTCGTACCATTGTGTCTTTACGGGCAATCCAGGTACGGGCAAGACGACTGTGGCAAGATTCGTGGCGGGTATATACAAGAACCTTGGGATAATCAAGAAAGGACATCTGGTTGAGACCGACCGTTCTGGATTGGTGGCGGAATATGTTGGGCAGACGGCAGTGAAGACAAACAAGATTATCGACAGCGCCTTGGATGGCGTCCTCTTTATAGACGAAGCCTATTCCTTAGTACAAGGAAGTTCCAACGACTTCGGCACCGAGGCAATCTCGACGCTGCTTAAGCGGATGGAGGACGACCGCGACAGACTTGTGGTGATACTTGCTGGCTATTCTAATGAGATGAAGCAATTTATCGACTCCAACCCAGGATTGCAATCTCGATTCAACCGTTATATCTACTTCCCCGATTATGATGCGGATGAGTTGCGGCAGATCTTTATACATAATGTCGAGAAGAACGAGTACGAACTCACTGCCGAGGCGGATCAGAAATTGAGGGATGTCCTGTCAAAGGCGGTTGCGGAAAAAGATCAGAACTTCGGGAATGGACGTTTCGTGCGCAACCTGTTCGAGAAGACTATCGAGAACCAAGCCGCCCGTCTGTCGTCAGTAAGCCATATCACAAGGAAATCACTCGTCTCCATCGAGGCAGTTGATATCCCCTGCTAACGTGAAGCTGGTGATGTGACGATAAAATGTGACAAATTGCACAGCGAAAATAGATACCCCAACCTATCCGCCTTGTAAAATTCGGACGCCTCGGTACAGTACGGCATTCCAGACAGTTTTTTTTTGGGGGGGCTGCGAAAGGTTGTCGCACCAATATCATCCGACTGTGGCTAAACTTGTTTTATTGCAACAGTGCAAACAATAGTGCTGTTGCAAATGTTGACATCACAAGCAGAGGCAGCATAGGGTCGAGTGCTCGGTTTTGTCGGCGGAATACTCCTATGGTGTGGTTGATATAGCATGGGGTGGTGATGAGATACAGCCACGGCAATAGTCCAGCACTCGCATATAGGCATGAGTAGGCCACAAGAGCTACCCATCCGCATGCTATCAGTGCAGCGTGGTAGAGGCGCGCGCGGTGTAGTCCTATCCGGATAGGAATGGTGGTTCGTGTGGCACGGTCGGATGCCATATCTCTGATATTGTTTACATTCAGTACCCCGATTGAAAAGAATCCGATAGCCGCTCCTGGTAGCAACACCCGAATGGGCAAGGTGCCGCTTACCACATAGTATGCCCCGCCTACCGCTACAAGTCCGAAAAAGATGAACACAAATAAGTCGCCCCACCCACGGTAGCCGTAAGGGTTGTCGCCAAGCGTGTAGTGCAGAGATGCCCAGATGGCACAGCCGCCTAACAATACAAGCACCAATGCTTTCCAGCTAAACAGCGTGTTGCAAGCCATCACTATCATGCCCAACCCAGTGATGGCGGTTAATACAGCCATGTATCGTACTGCACGTTGTAAGTCCTGTTCGGTCAGTCCGCCCGATGCCATCCCATAAGAGGGTCCTTCGCGGTCGGCGCGGTCGGTTCCGTTTCGGTAGTCGCCCAGTTCGTTGCTGAGGTTTGACAGCAACTGCAAGCCGATAGTGGTGAGACATAACAGCAGCGTGAGTAACGCAGCATGTAGGTCATGGCAGTGGTATGAGTTGCGGGCTAACAACATACCGCAACATACGCCAGCAAGCGAGAGCGGCAACGTGCGCAACCTCGCCGAACGGATAAGTGCTTTTATTTTCTGTTTTGAAGTCATAGTCTTGTTTGTCAAAAAGTATTTGTCGCCTTGTGTGAGTTGATATTTGTTTGATTTTCTTTGTAATAAGTAGTGCTTATGGCCTTACTTGGGGCGGCGTTCTTGCTTCCTGCCTTGCTGGTCGGCAGGCTTAGCTTATTAAAAACGTCCTATCAGATGTAAAATCTTTAATTTCCATCGTCCCGCCTTTCCAGTATAGGGGTGTTCGCGCAGGGAGAGGTTGAACCGTTGCCGCCCTTGCAACACCGTTTGAGGGTGTGTGAACTCTCTGAATCCCCATTCGCCATGATAGGCTCCCATCCCCGAATGTCCAGTGCCGTTGAATGGCACCCCCTTGACCATAAGGTGTACGCAGACTTCGTTGATGCAGCCGCCTCCAAATTGTAGGGTTGACATCATGCGATGCGCCCACCGCTTGCTGCGGGTAAAGAGATACAGGGCTAACGGATGCTCTCGGCTTGCGATAGTGTCAACCACCCTATCAATTTCATAATCTGGATAGACTACTATAGGCAGCAGCGGACTGAACAGCTCTTGTTGTACGATGGGGTCGTCTATCGGCACAGGGTAAAGGATAGTGGGCGCCCACCGTTGGCTTTGGGCGTCTCCTGTGCCGCCATATACCACTTTGTCTGCATATTGTTGAGAGAGAGCTGCACATTTTTCCCATGCCTCGCGGGTAATCAATTTCGGATATTCAGGGTTGCATTCGGGGGTGGAACCCAGTTGTGCGTTGAATGCCTCTTTCAACAGTGTTAAGAATTGGTCTGCCACATCTTCTGCAACGGCTATCTGATTGATGTTGATACATATCTGACCTGCATTAAGGCTTTTGAGAAATGCGATTTTGCGGGCTGCGTCTTTGAGGTCAGCATCGCGTCGGACAATACACCAGTTGCCTGTCTCGCCGCCCAATTCCAATGTTACGGGTGTGAGATTGTGCGATGCCATCTCAAGAATATGGCGCGCCACAGCAGGCGAACCAGTATAGAAGATCTTGTCGAACCGTTGCTGTAGTAGCAAGTCTCCTACATCATGACCGCCAGTCACCGTTGTGATATATTCTTTGGGGAACGTCTCTGCCAAAATCTGGCAGATTATTTTAGTGCAAGCCATCGACTTGCCGCTGGGTCTTATCACAGCGGTGTTGCCACCGGCGATACAGGCAGCCAGAACCCCGAAGGTGAGCAATACAGGAAAGTTGAACGGGCTCATAATCAGCACTACTCCGTAAGGCATCTTATACACCCGCGTGCTGATGCTCGGAAAGCACATCAGCCCGCTGTAATGCCATTCGGGATGACTCCATTTGCGCAGGTGGCGGATATTCTCGTTGATTTCGGTGATAGTGGGTAAGATGTCGCACAAATAGCCCTCAACGTTGCTCCTGCCTAAGTCGGTAGTCAGCGCCTGTTCCAAATCTTTCTCATGGCTTATAATAGCATTTTTGAGAGCTTTCAACTGCTGGATTCTCCACTTTACCGAGAGCGTGGATCCTTTGGCAAAAAAGTCGCGCTGCTGCTGGATAGTGGTTGTAATCTTGTCGGTAATGTCTATGTGTAGGCTGTCCATAATTGCTGTGTGGTTTCCTGATTTAGTAGTGATATACTTGTTGGTAAAACTTTTAATTTTCAGTATGGATTTCAGACTCCAAAAGCGATTACTGATATATGTTATTGTAACTTATTGTATTTCAGTTGACTTATTGTGCGTTTTTTTTATTGGGCAAAAAAACAGTGGAGTATCTTATCTCAAAAATGTGTCTTGTTGTGCTTGTACAATGTTGTGTGGTATTGTTGTCTGGATGACCGCTATCTGTGTGCGACTCGCTGTTGTGTGGCGTTAGATGAACATGGCCATGTAGAGTGGCAGATAGAGGATATCGTCTTTCACCGCAAGGTTGCCCTTGCAGAGTACTATGGATCGGGCTATCTTCTCTGGCCAGTCGCGGCGTGCTGCGTCGAGTGAGGCGTGGCGCATGTAGTTGTCGCCAGACTTGACCTCGAGGATGCTTATCTTTGTGCCTTCAGCGATGATGAAGTCGAGCTCCTGTTTGCTCTTCTTGTCGTAGTAGTGCAGCGTGTGTCCGTTGGCTATGAGCGCACAGGCAACGCTGTTCTCAGTCAAGGCTCCCTCGTTGATGTCTATCTCACCATTCATCACCTGGAATTGCATTCCTGGCAGCGACTGGCAGCAGAGAAGCCCTGTATCAACGAGATATAGTTTGTAGAGGCGGTGGTTTTCTGTAACCTCGAAGGGTAACTCGAAAGCCGATGTGTTGAAGGAATAGTAAGCCAGACCTGCGTCCACAACCCACTGCGTGGGATCCTCGTATTTGCGAAGCGATGCACCGCGCTCTATGTTGGCGAGTATGAATCGCTTGTCCTGTCGTCCCAGTTCGGACGGGATGGCATCGAAGATACGCTTCACTAAGGTCGCTTGTCGCGCTGCGTAGTTGGTGATGTCGGCTCGGTAGGAGGTCATCACAGAACGTTGCACCTTGAGCGTGTCGCCAAAGTCGGACGAGGTAACGAACCGTTGTACCGCCTCGGGCATTCCTCCCACTACGAGGTACTGCCTATAATAGGCATAGAACTGCTGGTGGATGAATTCGGGTACGGGTGTGCGGTCGTGGTAGGCTTTGCGGACTATGCCGACGGCCTCCTCTGTTATGCCTTTAGCCCACAAGAATTCCTCGAAGTCGAGAGGGAAGAGGGTGTGCTCTTCCTCAAAACCTACGGGGTAGGAGGGTACGGACTTGTAGTTGATGCCCAGCAATGAACCCGACTCTATGATGTCGTACCTATGTTCCTCTACGAGAAATTTGATGGCTGTGCGCGCCTTGGGGCACTCCTGTATCTCGTCGAAGAAGACGAGCGTGGTGCCTTCGTAGAATGGTCCGAAACCCATCGCAGAGAGGTTGGTAAAAATGACATTGGAGGAGAGTTCGCCCTCGAAGGCCTGCATGGCGATAGGTGTCCTTACGAAGTTAATCTCTACGAAATGCTGGTAGTTGCGTTTGGCAAACTCCCTTACTATCGTGGTCTTGCCTACCTGACGTGCACCACAGATGATAATAGCTTTCTCGCACCCTTTGCGCCTCCATTCTTCAAGCGTAGTTATAAATTTCCTTTTCAGCATCGTCAAAAAGTATTACCTCTTTTCTGTATGCAAAAGTACACTTTTTTTTTGGTGATTTTTTGTGCTTTATTTTTGTGTATTTGTTAATATGTTGAAATGTATTGTATTAGTGTGTTGTTTTGTGTAAAAATTGCAACTTTTTTCCACCTTTTTTAGGTGTAAATTGCA
>JAGHVA010000267.1 GCA_018064565.1 Candidatus Colimorpha onthohippi | reverse complement strand
AAGGATCGTGCCCCTAAGTATGTTCGTACTCGTTTTGGAACGATGGTTTTCCATTTTACTGATTTAACTCATGGACGTCTTGAATTATCTTATCAGGACGCAGATAATACATTCTACCCATCGGTAGTAGTAGTCGATTTTACTTATACACTACAGGATAATTCGGGTGTAATCAGTTGCACGTTCAATGGTCAAACGTACGATTTCAATTATACCGTTTCCGATAGTGGTATTCAATTTGATCAGGTCGATTTTTTGGGATATATATTTGATGAAGCAACTCCTGGCGAAGGCGTAACGGTTGAACGTACAGAGTATTGCGCTGAAAATACTTCTATCTCCAATCCATTGCTTTCCACTTCGTGGACCATCGATACCTCATGGCATACCGAGATGTTCTTCGGATTCGACAGTTTGATAGTCCATTCTGCGTTGGATATCGTGTGTACCGATAATGACAATTCTTGTTCGTTTGCTTTTGGATATCAGGTTCCGATTGTTGGAATGCAACGTTTTGATTTCCCCGCAACTTATGACTACTTCAACATGCCGTATGTTAACAAAACGTGTGGCACTGTGACTCTGGGACAGGGTACAGGAATAGCTGCTGCTGTAAATATGTTGTTCCAAAAAATCCAGTATGTTAAAATCTCTGACAATCAGATGATAGTAGCAGTCTTTATCAATCAGTCGGCAGTGTCTGGTTTGGGCCAAATGGCGGCTATGTTTGCAGACATACTCTCTCATGATGTTATCTATATTCCTCTCAAACGGAAGATCACTCAAATAGATAGTCCACTTCGTGCTCGTTAAAATGTAATACAGCGTTGTGATTACCGCTTATTAAAATGATAATTCAGCGAGTAATCGACTCAACATTTATATATGGCTGACAACTCATCAAAACGTGCGTTGCTGCTCCAATTAGAGCAGCAGCGTGCGTTGCTTAGTAACTATCAGGATTTATCCGTATGTCAGACTGACGATGAGGCATACCTGGCTCGTGGTAATGGTTTCTGTGACACCAAATACAGCGATGATTTCATCAATTCGCAGATAGTGTCAATTCAACTGCGTATTGCATCATTGCAACGGCAACTTGAAGAATTGGACGCTATTTTATAGTCCTTCTGGATAAGTTGAACCAACCTGCTAACAAGGCGGATATTGACCCAAAGTTTAGTTGCGCTATGCTTGACATAGTGCAACTGCTTTCGTCTTTTTTTGTAGTCTAATTTGTATTCCGTAGTATAAGTTTATTTTTTTTTGTATTTTTGCATCTATGGAAACCACGGAAAGAAATGTGCCAAGGAGCAAAGAACGAATGTCTTATGCCAAGGCGTTTGACCTAAACGGCAAATTGCCACCTCAGGCCTTGGAAATGGAACGCTCTGTTTTAGGAGCACTGATGATCGATCAGAATGCGCTATCAAATGTTATAGAGTCGTTGCATTCCGATTGTTTTTATGATCCTCGTCACCAAACAATTTTTCGTGCTGTCAATAAGCTTTTTGAACTCAATAAGCCTATCGACATACCTATGGTCGTTAACCAGTTGCGGCAAGATGGAGCGTTAGAAGCTGCTGGTGGTGCCTATTATGTATCCGAATTGACCAATACGGTGGTCAGTGCTGCTCATATTGAGTACCATACGCGCATCTTGATTGAGAAATTTATCCAGCGTGAGATAATTCGTGTATCTACCGACACGCTGACCAAAGCCTTTGAAGAAACCACCGATGTGGTGGATTTGCTCGACTCTACAGAGCAGCGCCTCATGGATATCAACGACAAAAATTTCCGCAGCGATATTCAGCCTATCAGTCAGTTAGTGCGATTGGCGAACGAGCAGATAAAGGCTGCGCAAGAAAGCGAAGGCAATACGGTGGGGCTTCCTACTGGGTTTGTCGCATTGGATCAAATTACAGCTGGTTTCCATCCTGGAACCTTGATTATCTTGGCGGGGCGTCCCGCTATGGGTAAGACGGCTCTGGCATTGAGTATGGCTCGCAATATGGCAATCCAGTTCAACCGTCCGGTGGCATTCTTCTCGCTCGAGATGCCAGGTGAGGAGTTGGCTATGCGTTTGATAAGTAGCGAAGCAGGTATCCCAGGCGACCAGCTGAAAAAAGGAAATATCGGAAAGTATGAGCAAGCTGCTTTGAATGAGAAATCACAAATCCTTGCCAATGCCCCTATCTATATCGACGCAACATCACAACTCTCTATCTACGAATTGCGAGCTAAATGTCGTCGTATGAAACAGCAGTATAAAATCGAGATGGTCTTTATCGACTATCTGCAGTTGATGACGGCTGGAGGCGAGTCGAGTAGAGGAGGTACTCGTGAGCAAGAAATAAGTACTATCTCGCGCCAACTCAAAGCACTCTCCAAAGAGTTGGGTATCCCTGTGCTTGCGTTGTCGCAACTTAGTCGCGCTGTTGAGACCCGTGGTGGATCCAAAGAACCTCAATTGAGCGACTTGCGTGAGTCGGGTGCAATCGAACAAGATGCAGATATTGTTATGTTTGTCTATCGTCCAGAGTACTATGGGTTAGACGAAGACGATAAAGGATCTACATTGGGCAAGGCAGATATCATCTTGGCTAAGCACCGTAGTGGTAGTACTGGCAAAGTTCGTACTAAATTTATCGGCAAGTTTGCTCGGTTTGAGAACGATGACAGCGGTTCGGTCGACTCTGGTTTCGGTACTATGCCTATGGGTTCAGGATTCGACGATAGGTCGCAGACAGCCATCACTATCCCTTCTCGTATGAATAGCGATGTCTCCTCTGATTTGGGCTCAGGTGGTGCATTCCCTCCTGTGCCCGACGACGATGTGCCTTTCTAATACTGTACTATTAGTTGACAAATTATATTACACAAAAATAATGTATTCAATCATGGAAAAGAAAGATTTACTGAAAGAAACGATTCAACACATTGACATCAAGAAGTACGACTCTACCACATTGATCGACGCCATGCGTGGCATGTCGTTCACCAGTCGCGACACTGCTCGTGCTGCCGACATCCTAACCATGATGTGCAAAGAAAAAGAGTGTACCAATATTCTTACCTTGGCAGGTTCTACCAGCGCAGCTGGATGTATGCAGGTGTATGTGGATATGGTGCGTAACAAGATGATCGATGTAGTCGTGTCAACTGGAGCCTCTATCATAGATATGGATCTCTTTGAGGCATTAGGATTCAAACATTACGTAGGTACCAAAGAAAACGTTATTCCTGACACTACTTTACGTGAACTCTACATTGACCGCATCTATGATACCTTTATCGATGAAGAAGAACTTCAGGCCTGCGACAACGCAACCTACGAACTCGCCAATATGCTTGAAGCTCGGCCTTACAGTAGCCGTGAATTCTTGTACGAATTGGGTAAGTGGCTCCACAATGGCAGAGGCGTCAAGAAAGAAAGCCTTATCCAGACCTGTTATGAGTGCGGTGTGCCAATATTCTGTCCTGCATTCAGCGACAGCAGTGCTGGATTTGGTATCGGTAAACATCAATGGGAACGCTCACAAAAAGGAGAAAAATATCTCAGCATCGACTCAGTATGCGATTTTATTGAACTTACCAAAATCAAAATGCAGGCACCGCAGACAGGACTCTTCATGGTAGGTGGTGGTACTCCCAAAAATTTTGCGCAAGATACCGTAGTGTGTGCAGAAATTCTTGGACATGAGGTCCCAATGCACAAATACGCAATCCAGATTACAGTGGCTGACGTGCGCGATGGTGCTTGCTCAAGTTCAACACTGCTCGAGGCAGGCAGTTGGGGCAAAGTGGACGATAAACTGCAGCAGATGGTATATGCCGAAGGCACTACCGTTATCCCCGCTATTGCCAGTTATGTCTATCACAATGGCGCATGGAAAGATCGCGAATACAAGCAGTGGCAAAAAATATTTTAATTGGCTATTCATAACGAGTTGTTAATAACTTTCGGTGCAACAGAGTCTTTTTCCGTAAAATTATTACTACTTTTGCCACCGATTTATAAACCTATTTCATCATGGACTACAAAGAACATAGAGAGAACAGAGAAAACCACAAAGAGGAACTCTATTCACAGGCAATCCCTGCTGGTAAGCGTCGTTATTTTTTTGATGTCAAAGAGACACGTGGGGGCGACAAGTTTGTTACGATTACTGAAAGCCGCAAAATTTTTGACAACAATACTGGTGATTTCTTCTTTGAGAAAAACAAGATGTTTCTTTATAAAGAGGATTTTGAAAAATTCCAGCAAGGTTTGGCTAACGCCCTCTCATTTATTGAGACGGGTATTGTGCCCCCTCCAGTAGTGGTGGAAGACAGCGTGAACGATGTTCACTCGTTGGATATCAATCTTGACGGTTCAGCGGCTCTTGACGATATCAACTTATAGTCGTTGTTATGGGCAAGGTAATAGCCATAGCTAATCAGAAGGGCGGTGTTGGCAAAACCACCACCGCTACTAATCTTAGTGCTGCTTTGGCAGTACTTGAACATAAGGTTCTGCTGATAGATGCTGACCCCCAGGCCAATGCCTCTTCGGGGGTCGGCATCAATCCTGATGAGGTGGAAAAAAGCGTGTATGAGTGCATATTGGGGCAGGCTGATGTACGCGAGTGTATCGTAGCAACTGATACACCCAATTTAAGCCTTTTGCCTACTCGTATCGACTTGGTTGGTGCCGAGATTGAGTTGGTCAACGTCAAGCAGCGCGAGTATTACTTGCAGCGTGCTATTGCGCCTATCAAAGATGACTACGATTTTATCTTCATAGATTGCTCTCCATCGTTGGGGTTGATAACTGTCAATGCCTTGACTGCAGCCGATTCGGTATTAATCCCTATACAATGTGAGTATTTCGCATTGGAGGGGTTAGGCAAACTACTTAACACGGTTAAAATTGTCCAAACAAGATTGAATCCACAACTTTCTATCGAGGGACTGTTGATGACCATGTTCGATGCACGTCTCCGCTTGGCTCGGCAGGTAGTTGAGGATGTGAGGAGTCATTTCAAGCACATGGTTTTCGACACGCTGATATACCGTAATACCAAATTGGCAGAGGCCCCAAGTTATGGCAAGCCAGTTATTATGCACGATGCTACATGTCCAGGTGCGGTTAATTATCTAAACCTTGCATCTGAGTTGCTGAAACGCAACGCTTTCGACAACTCGAGTTTGTCTGCTGGCAAGGATGTCTCAGAAGGAAGGTGATGTTTTTACTATCGCCATCTATCGCGTCTATCGCCATCTATCGCGTCTATCGCCATCTATCGCGTTTATCGCGTCTATCGCCATCTATCGCCATCTATCGCCATCTATAGTTTCTATCGCCATCTATAGCTTCTATCGCTATCTATCCAAAGAAGTAAACAATATTAAGTAAGTACAAAACATTTTCATCTATGCCAAACAAAAAAAACAGTGGACTTGGTCGCGGTTTGAGTTCGATTCTTCCAAGTGTAGATTTGGAGGATCCGAAACCCAAGGTTACCGTTACTACTGCCATCTCCTCGATAGCCATCGTTGATATCGAGGTCAATCCGTTTCAACCTCGCAAGGAGTTTGATGAGGAGGCTTTGAATGATTTGGCTCAGTCTATCCGTCAGCAAGGTGTGATTACTCCCATCACGGTTCGTCAGATGCCAGATGGCAAATATCAGCTCATTGCAGGCGAGCGGCGTATGCGTGCTTCGCTGATTGCTGGCTTGACACATCTGCCCGCCTATATCCGTGTGGCTACCGATGGGCAGATGATGGAAATGGCTTTGGTCGAGAATATCCAGCGTGAGAACCTCAACGCCATGGAAATCGCTTTCTCCTATAATGCTTTGATCGAAGAGTGCCAACTTACTCATGAGCAGTTGAGTGAGCGCGTGGGCAAAAACCGCTCCACTATTACCAACTATCTTCGTTTGCTGTCGTTGCCTGCCGAAACTCAGATGGCACTTAATGCAGATCAGATTAGCATGGCTCATGCACGCGCATTGGCAAGTGTAGATGACGAAACTCAGCATCTTGCCATATTGCATGATATCATCAGTCAGCATTTGTCTGTTCATCAAACCGAACAGCGTGTCAAGACGGCCAAAGAACAAGCTTCGAAGGTGGTTCATGCAACCAATAAGCAAGACAATCTACCAGCTAAACACGCTGAAAGCCGACTGTCGCTCAAGCAGTTGCTTCAGTCTGAAGTGGATATCAAGCGTTCTCGTCGTGGTAAAGGCACGCTCACTATTCATTTCAACAATGATGGCGATTTTGATCGCATCATCAATCTGTTAACCAAGTGATCCTCCGTAGTTGGATAATCGTGATTTTGGGGGTTTGTGTCTCTCTCTCTGCCCAATGTCAGCATCGTCTCTCCCAGCAACAACCTGTTTCCGTTAGTTCGGTTGATGCTGTGTTTGCTGATTCTGCCGTCAGCAGTATCCCATCAGAGACGGTGTCGTTGCATTCTCCCCAAAAAGCACTTCTGCTCTCGTTGCTGCCAGGAGCGGGACAGGTTTACAACCGTCAGGCATGGAAGATACCAATTATTTATGGTATTTTGGGCGGTCTGACTTATTGGAGCATAACTAAATATGGCGACATGAAAGCTTGTCGCGATGAGTATCTCTTGCGCGTTAACGGAGGTAGCCCGTCTATGCAAAAATATCTCAACTACTCCGATGCGAGTGTGTATAATCTGTATGTATCCAACAATCAGTCGTTTCAACTTTCGATAGTGTTGGGTGTTGTGGCTTATGGACTCAACTTGTTGGATGCGTTTGTATATGGACATCTTTTTGATTTTCAAATAGACGATAATATCTCATTGCGTCTTGAACCCGCTGTCTTGCCCGATGTCTCATCCTACTCGGTCGCACCAGGTTTCGGACTTACAATGTCGTTATAACCACCATCGCCATGGCTTAAACATGGTTGTGGTGGTCTTGTTTTTATGTCATTATAACACTTTATTTATAAAACAATACATCTTTTATGTTACATCTTCTGATTCAAAGTGACCCTGCGGGGGTCGAAACTGCGGTTGCATCGGCAACAAATGTGGTTGTGGAAAAAGAAACGTTGTGGGGCCTTGCCGTACAAGGTGGCTGGGTGATGATAGTCTTGGCATTGGGGTTGGTGCTGGCGTTCTATATCTTTTTTGAACGCTATCTTGCGCTGCGCAATGCACTGCATGCAGAGTCCGACAATCTGTTCATGACCAATATCCGTCAATATATTCATAGTGGTAATGTTGATGGTGCTCGTCAGTTGGCAAAGCAGACCAACTCGCCTATAGCCCGTATGATCGACAAAGGTCTATCTCGTCTGGGTAGGCCATTACCCGACATCCAGGCTGCTATCGAGAATGTCGGCAAATTGGAGGTAGCCAACCTTGAGAAACGTGTCTCGTTAGTAGCTACCGTCTCCTCACTGGGACCTATGTTGGGTTTTCTTGGCACGGTTACTGGCATGATTACAGCCTTCCAGGATATGGCTCATGCTGGCAATAATATCGAAATCGGATTGCTCGCAAGTGGTATTTATGAAGCTATGGTTACCACTGTAGGCGGTTTGATTGTCGGAATCGTTGCTTATTTTCTCTACAATGTGTTGGTTACCCGTATCAACAAAGTGGTCAACACACTTGAAACTCGCGCTACAGAGTTTATGGATTTGCTTCATGAACCTGCATAATAACTTACTTTCAATATTCTTGATTTATGATTCAAAGCCATAACCAAATCAAGATCGAGACCTCGTCGTCAACGATGTCTGATCTTGTCTTCTTGTTGCTGATTTTCTTTATGATAACATCTACGTTGATCAGCCCTAATGCAGTTAAATTGTTGCTCCCCGAGAGCAATAGCAAGACAATGGCAAAGCAGAATGTTACGGTGTATATCGACGAGAACAACACGTTTTATGTGGGCGATACGCCAGTGGCGCCCGATGAACTTCAGTCGCTCATAGCATCAGGTATAGAGAGTAATTCGGGCGGACAAGAAAACGTAACCAATGCTTGTGTGGTGTTGCGAGCCGACAAGACGGTGCCGGTGCAGTATATTGTTAATGTGATTGATGCCGTCAATGCTATCAACGAGTTAAATAATTGTCAGCACAAAGTAATCTTGGCCACATCGCCAAAATAGTATTTCATTTGTAATATGCTATCGGAACAACGCAAATACAAACTCATATCGGCGGCTGCCACTACTGCGATAATGGCTGTGATTGTGGTCATTTGTCTTCTGTTTGGTTATATGCCGCCTGATCCGCCTATTCCTGAGAGTGGGGTGGAGGTCAATTTAGGCTATAGCGATATGGGATTAGGCGACAACGATCAGATTGCTGATGGTGGTAGTGTGGCAAAATCGGCTTCTTCGTCTGCCGCAGTTTCCGAACAAGTCGCCACTCAAAGCACTCAAGAGTCGGTGTCTATGCCTACTGCCGACAAGGCTAATCCCACTGCCAAACCAGACCCTACACCTACCGCTCAAACCAAGGTACAAGAAGCACCTAAACAACCAGAATTGAACCGTAACGCACTGTTTTCGGGCAGCCGCAACAAAAACGCCTCGCAAAATGGCGGTAGTGAGGGCAATACTTCAGGGGCAGGCAATATGGGTAAAGCTAATGGCAATCCTAATGCTTCTGGTTATGTTGGCTCTGGTGGAGGTGGAGCTGCTGGCAAAGGTACCAGCTTCTCACTTGTTGGGCGTACAGCACGTGCATTGCCTGAGCCAACGTACAGCTCTAATCAGCAAGGCAAAATCGTAATAACGGTGTATGTGGATCGTCAGGGCAATGTTATCATGGCCGAAAACAGTCGTGGCTCCACTATTACCGACCAGTCGCTTGTTAATCAAGCTATAGCGGCAGCTCGAAATGCCAAGTTCTCTGCTTCTGAGACTGCTGCCGAAAAACAGAAAGGAACGATTACCTATGTCTTCAGCCGATCCAATTAGAATCGATAAGTATCTTTGGGCTGTACGTCTATACAAAACCCGATCGTTGGCCACCGATGCTATCCGTGCAGGCAAGGTGAAGCTTGGCGACCAGCCCGTCAAACCTTCTCATGAGGTGCGGGAGGGTGAGGTGTACCATTTGGTTATCGACCAGTTGCACCGAACCGTTCAAGTTAAGGCGCTGCTTGGCAGTAGGGTAGGAGCTAAACTGGTTGAGAATTATATGACGGACCTTACACCTGCTGATGAGTACGAACGCATCGCATTGGCTCGGCAATACTCGTTCGAGCAGCGGGATCGAGGTGCTGGTCGCCCTACCAAACGCGATCGTCGCGACATCGAAGAGTTTAAGTATAAATAATACCTATCTTTTTTTGTTTTTTTTGCAATAACTGCTTTCCCTTTGTTACTAAACAATTGAATGAATTTGAGGTTATACAGGCTATATTGAAAGGCGATGTCAATCGTTATGAGGAGATAGTGCGTGAATATCAAAGCGTTGTAACTAACTTATGCTATAAGTTGTGTGGTACGAAGTTGGATGTAGAAGAGCTTACGCAACAGGTCTTTATTGCCCTTTACGAAGCGTTGCCACGTTTCAAATTTCAATCCAAACTCAGCACATTCATATATCGTATCACTATCAATGTGGTGTATCGGCAGCTTCGACATCATAAAAAGATGGTCTCGTATGCTGATGTAGTAAAAGAGAATGATGCTTCGCCTGACCTAAACGCAGAGCAGCATATCGAGCATGACGAGCAGATAAATAGGCTCCATTGGGCAATAGGGCAACTAAAATATGAACAGCGGACGGCTTTGGTATTATGTGTCTTCAAAGATTTTAGTTATCAAGATGTGGCTGATGTTATGCAGTGCAGTTTGACAAAGGTGGAGTCATTGATTTTCAGAGCAAAAAAAAATCTTAAGGTCTTAATGGATTATGGAACAAAATGATGATTTGTTGATGCAATCAGTTCGGGAACTTCAATGTCCGAAGTTGGTAGATGTGACGCAATCGGTTATGGACTATGTGCGTGAGCATCCTTTGCCCCATCAGCATAAAAATATTTTGACTAATAGTTTTTTTGCTCCTAATCGTAAGTGGGTTGGTTATGTTGCTGCTGTTGCGGCATGTGTACTCCTGTTTTTGAGTGTTAATGTCGTCATGTTGTTTACCAAAGATTATAATGAAGAACGATTAGGCGACCTTTTTGTCTCTGTGTACGATTATGGTTCAAATGCTGATTATGCTGTAGATTCTGACATGGATTATTTGTACTATTTGGGTGAGTAAAAAGTTTAACTAATATACCAAGTTTATGAATTACAAACATTTCATTTCTTTAGTAATAGTTTTTGTATGTATCTTCTCTTCCTTGCATGCTTGGTCTTCCCCTCCCCAAAATAAAGGTCATCGTTCCAAATATGTCAAAATCGAAAATATTGTCAAAGACCTTTCTTTGGTACAAAAACATAAGTTGGAAGCTATCGACGAGCAGTCACAAAAACAGATAATGGCTCTGCGTGCTCAAAAAAAATCGGTTCAAGATAGTATCCGTTTCTTATATCAACAGGAAGGCGACCAGTCTGGCAAGTTGTATCCTTTGTTTGAAAAAGAAGCCAATCTACAGGTCCGGATTACTAAAGAAATGTATGCCGTAAGGCTCCAAATAGATGATGTCCTTTCGGCGGAACAACGCAAAGTAGTACAGCAGTATTTCCGTCAAAAAAAACATCACAAATAGTGTTTTTATGTAAGTCTTATTAATGGAAATTATTTTGTTGATTTCCATTTTTTGTGTGATGTTGATTTCTTGTAAACTATTTTGGTTTTGGTCTGTTTGTATATGTTCAACATAATGGTACAAAATGGAATGGTAGTTTTCGATTTATTGTAGTACTTTTGCATTCTGTTTTCAACGTTGTTTTTTTTGTGGCGACTCGGTGTTTGTAAATAATGTTTCACCACCCCCTCCCCAAAATGCTTTCATTTTATAGCATGTTTTCTCGCTTCAACATACAAGCAAGCTTGTTTGTACTCAGCGTATCGACCCCGTTCAACTAAATAACCATATTGTAAAATCATAAATACATAAGCACTATGAAAGAAATTGTTTGTCCAAACTGCCATAAGACTGTTACCGTTAATGAATCCAGCGGCGCATCTAACGTTAAGCAGGTTGAGGACGCATCGAATAGCCGTAGCAGTAGATGTGAAAATATGATTGGAATCCTCAATATGCTGAAACAACAAAATACAGCCAATGAGAAGAAGGCATCTCCATCGGAGTTGAGCAAGAATGGTGTTGTCTTGACTAAGAATGAATCAAAGAATGCTCAACACAAAAGTAAACTCGACTTTGTAGTCGATAAGGTAAAAACAGAGTTGTCTCGTACAGTTGCAGACAAAGAGGAGATAGCCAAACTTCAGTCGGCTATCCAAGAACTTGACAACAAGATAAATCATATTTTGATTGAGGAACAGGACAAAGCACAGGAAATCATCCGGCTCAAAAATGCTGAGATAACCAATCTTCAGCTCGCTGCCGAATTGATCAAAAAAGAGGCTGCCATCAACGAAAATAACATCAAGGAGCAGTATGAGCAGAAGTTGAAGATAGCAAACGAACAAGTAGAATACTACAAAAATTTGAATAGTCGCGTGTAGCCCAAGATGATTGGAGAGACTTTCAAGATACATTGCTCTACTCAGTTTAACCCAATGACGAAACCGATATTAACATTAACGGAAGTACACATACTAAGGAAAGGTAATTTGTAACTCATATACCATAAGTTATTAGAGAACTTATAAAAGAATCAATACAACTAAACTACTATATATTATTGCTGTCTGGTAAAACTTTTGAAAATATATAGAACTGTCTTATTTTCAGCAGATTGTAGTACGCATACGTAATATAGGATTTAGTTTGTCAGAAAAAGCCTGAAAGGCTTATATTTACATAGCCCAGGGCAGAGCCAAGCGGCACCCTGGGTGTTAGATTGGTGTTGATTATGAACGCCCAGTAAGGGCAAAAGTCTATTCAATATGCTC
>JAGHVA010000064.1 GCA_018064565.1 Candidatus Colimorpha onthohippi | reverse complement strand
GGATATAGGTAATTGGTTTGCCCTCAGCGAGCCAGATTTTTTCGTAAAAAGTTTGTGTCAGCTTTGCCTCATCGTTACAGTCCGACTCGTATAGATTGTCGGTGTGATAGGCGACTGGGAAACCGTTGGCTTCAAGCACCTCATGAAGTGTGTATTGATACAACTCCTGAGAGTCGGTCTTGAGGTGCATAATGCCATCGGGTCTCAAAAACTGACGATAGCGATCCAAAAAACGAGGGTTGGTAAGTCGCTTAAGCGGCTTTTTGGGCTGAGGGTCGGGGAATGTAATCCAAATCTCGCTCACCTCGTCGGGAGCAAAAAACTGTTCGATAAGTTCAATCCGTGTACGGATAAACGCCACGTTGCCCATCTCCTCTTCGGTAGCAGTCTTGGCACCGCGCCACAATCGGGCACCTTTGATATCTACCCCGATGTAGTTTCGGTCGGGATGGATGCGAGCCAGCGCTACGGTGTAATCGCCTTTTCCACACCCTAATTCCAACACAATCGGGTTGTTGTTGCCAAAGTGTTCGCACCATTTGCCCTTGAGTGCGAACCCTTCTTCTTGCAACATCTCGTACGATACCTGAAACAAGTTGGAGAAGGTGAGGTTTTCGGCGAATCGCTGTAATTTATGATGTGCCATTATAATGGGGAGTAGCGTTATAGGTAGAAGTTATTCCTTATCCTTGCAGAGTGGCAGGTTGGTTAGAGCTTGCGAATAACGATGTCGCCATCATACCAACTCTTGATATGCTTATACAAAGCCTCCGCAGCCGTTTGTGATGGAGCACTGCCCATACTTACGTAGTATAGACCCTGCTTGTCGATGATATAGGCGTCGCAACCTTGACGTTTAAGTATGGAAGCCATACGGTTGGCTGAATTCTGATTGGTGTAGAAACCTGCGATGACATCGAATCCTTGCTTTGATTTTTTTGCGAAAGTTGCAATAGGTTTCGCTGCTTGCGTAAAGGTTATTGGTTTTGTACGATAGGCGGCGGCTGGGTCAACAGGAGCGGGCTTAGGCGCATCGGGTTGTATGCTGAGCTCGTTGATCATAGTCTTCAACATTTCGTCCAGCATGGCATAGTCCATCAACTCTGACTGGACAGCGATTATAGACTGATGTTCTTTGCGCTTTTTTAATCCGTCATATAGGTAGTCTCTAACATAGTCGTTGTCGTCTGGGAATAGCCTTGCAACACTGAATGTATCGGTATTATACAGTTCGGCAAAACGCATCTGCGCATATTTGTCAATACGAGAGATGAATAAACTCTGAGCGTTGGTGTAGTTGCGGGCAGCCAAAAAGCGACCAATATATTCAGCCAGATTTTTGTTTACTTTGCGAACATCCCGTTGAATATCGGATGGCTCAAAATCAATGAGATCGGTGTTTGTGGTGAACATCAAGCAGTAGTCGGCTACATAAAATTCATTATTAGGCGCCTCCTCCGATTCTAACTGAGAGGTATTTTTGATTTCGGTAACCTCTTCTTGGGGTTCGGATGTTTCGGCTGAGAGCTGAGCCACCTCTTCGGTATTCGGGTTGTCTGCCTCTGTCGATATTTCTGTCGTAGCTTCTGCCACTGTCTCAACCTCGTCGGGTGTTGTGTTGGTTAACGACTCAATGTCTTCTAACTCGGTTTCAGCGGAAGTTGACTCATTGTCGGTATTGTCTGTAGCCAAGACCGATTCGGTCAATTCTTCGGCATCGATAGAGTCGGCTGTTTCAGGTTCTGCGATCTCGCTTCCTTCACCGCGGATGATGCTGGCTACGCTATTTTTGAGCGACGCAAAACCGCTGTTGATGTTACCACCATGATTGGGGCAGTATGCAAAATAGAAATAAGCGAAGGCACCGCATAACAACAAGATGACAGCGATTAAAATCCATAACCCAGTGTGTTTGCCCTTTTTGCGTTTATTGTCGGTAGGCGTTGAGGTTGGAATGCTGTCGAGCGTATCGAGTGTTTCATCGATGTCTGTCGCAATATTAGAAGACATAGCCTCGTTGTCCGTACTTGACTCGTCGAGACTGTCGGAGACTTCGGTTTCAGGCTGTTGCAACATAGGGTTTTCAGCCACAACATCTTGTTCTGACAATTGGGCCTGCTCCACTTGCTCTTCCTGATTGTTTGTCGTTGTTGCGTCCGATTCGTCCGTTGGTGCCTGTTGGCTGTCGGGTGTATTATCTGCGTTGATATCGGTTGCTACTGCCATATCGGGTGCAGAATTGTCTGATTGGGGAGTATCCTCGGCATTTGATACTTCTTGGCTCTCGGGTTGAGGATCTTGTTGAAAAGGCTGGTCGAATACGGCAAAAGGATCCTCGTTGGATGGAGTGTCGTAGGTGGTTACGTTTTTGATAGGCTGAAGACTTTCGTTGCCGAAATTTGATATTGTATTGGCGTTGAAAGCATAACCGTCTGCGCAGCGAACAAGAGTGCCCAGACCCTCAATATCCCAAACACCGTCTTTGTTTAGTTTTTGTATGATGGCGTCAACAATATTTTTCCACATCAAGGTGGCAATGTTGTTGTCAACACATTCGTTTTTAGCAATATCTTCTATTACCAAAGTGTTGCTTTCTGCATCGGGTTTAGCATTGCCCTGCAAGAATACGACCCGCAGTTGGTCAGGGTAGAATGTACCCGTACTTTGGTCGTGGTGAGCTGGCTCCAATGTTGTCGAAAAGGTACCAAGCCCGTTGATATCTACATTATTACCATCTTTCAGGAGCCTGACGATTGTTTCGTTGATATTCATAATATATCGATAATCTAATTGTTTATCACAAAGAATTGCCTATCAGTGCCTTTTCGGCTATCTCCAAATCTTGAGGAGTATCAATCCCGATGTTAGAGCATTGTGTGTCGCACACTTGGATAGTATATCCGTTTTCAAGCCACCTCAATTGCTCCAAACTTTCTGACTGTTCTAAATCGCCTTGTTGCAGTTGTGTAATTTTCAGTATGGTGCTGGTAGTGAAAGCGTATAAGCCGACATGCTTGTAATAAGGCCGTTTGGATATCCACAACTTTGGGTCAATGCCCCTAAGATAAGGAATAGGTTGGCGGCTGAAATAGAGCGCCTGATTATTTTTGGAAGAGACGACTTTGACATTGTTAGGAGATTCCAACTCTTCTATGCTGTGGATGGCAGTGCGTAAGGTGGCTATCTGAGTGTCAGGATTGTTGAAACAACCGATGAGTGCATTTATTTGTTGAGCCTGAACAAAAGGCTCATCACCTTGGACATTGATTACGATGTCATAACATTCTCCATTTTGACGCAATGTGCGCACTACTTCACCGCATCTGTCGGTGCCGCTGCGATGCGTGTTGCTTGTCATGATAGCCTCTCCACCAAACAATTTGACAGCGTTCAAGATACGCTCGTCGTCGGTGGCCACAATTGTACGGGTAACATTATCTGCAGCTGCAATATGTTCCCATACCCATTGAATGACAGGCTTTCCACTCAAGATGGCCAATGGTTTGCCTGGAAACCTGGTGGAAGTATATCTGGCTGGAATAACAACGAGGGTGCGCATAATTATTGGTGTAAGGGTAACAATTGAAATTTATTGTTGTCCAGAAAACAACGAGTTGTATTCAGCGTCAATTTTATTGATAACAATTCCCAAATCTTCAGGATTGTCTGCGAAATTAGTATTGGTGATGTCGATAGTGAGCACTTTGCATTTGTTGAACGACTCAATCCAATGTTCGTAGCGGTTGTTCAGGCTTGTGAGATAATCGAGCCGTATAGCATTTTCGTATTCTCTGCCTCTATGTTGGATTTGCCGAATTAGAGACGGAATGTCGCCTCGTAGGTATATCAACAGGTCAGGCGGTTCAATAAAAGAGGAGATCAACTCGAATGTCTGCATATAATTCTCAAAGTCCCTCGTATTCATCAAACCCATAGCATGGAGGTTTGGAGCGAAGATATAGGCATCCTCATACAGCGTTCTGTCCTGAATGATATTGGCATATTTTTGACGGTTGTCAAGCAGTTGCCTTACGCGCGTATGCAAGAAATGAATTTGGATGTTGAACGACCAACGCCTCATATCTTCATAAAAACTGTTGATATAAGGGTTGCTATCGGACGTCTCATACATAGGGTGATACCCATAATGCTTGGACAATAGCTGGGTTAGCGTTGTTTTACCAGAGCCAATATTACCTGCAATCGCAATATGCATATATAACACTTTTGTTCGTCAAACATTCGTGTCTTACTGTTTTGAGATACAAAAGTTTAACGATATTTTATGGCACAATTTGAATTAGCAAATATACAAAAAAAAACAATATTGGCTATTCGTTGCAATATTGTGGTTTGTGTTTTTCAAAAATAGTGTACTTTTGCATTTGGAATCAAGCAAGCAAAGTTGTTGCAGCTATGGTATGCTGGTTTGTTTGCTTATTGATAGTTAACGTTTTGTATTCATAATTTAATTCTATTCTAATATGTCTTTGATAAAGTCTATATCAGGAATACGGGGCACGATAGGTGGTAAGCCAGGTGAGGGATTGTCGCCGTTGGATGTAGTAAAATTTACATCTGCATTTGCTGTTTTTTTGCAGCGAGGCAGCAGCCGTAGCAGGATAAAAGTTGTAGTAGGCAGAGATGCTCGGATTTCGGGTGCGATGATAGATGGGCTGGTGGTGAATACGTTGATAGGGATGGGAGTTGATGTTGTGGAGACTGGTTTGACGACTACGCCTACCACAGAGATGAGTGTAATAGAGCATCAGGCTGATGGTGGGATAATTATTACTGCTTCTCACAATCCACAGCATTGGAATGCGTTGAAGCTTTTAGGATCAAGTGGTGAGTTTATAAATGCTGCCGACGGTGCTGAGGTGTTGCGGTTGGCTGAGAGCGACGAGATTCGATATGCTGAGGTGGATAAATTGGGAAGTGTAACGTATGATAACGATGCAATCCAGAAGCATATAGATAAGGTGTTGTCGTTGCCGCTTGTGGATACCAAGGCGATTCGCAAGGCAGGATTGAAGGTTGCTGTGGATGCAGTAAACTCTACGGGAGGTATTGCTATTACCCGATTGCTCAAGGCGTTGGGTGTTAAGAAGGTGGTCGAATTGAATTGTGAGCCTACGGGAGTGTTTGCTCATAATCCCGAACCCATCCCTCAAAATCTTACAGACATAGCTAAATTGGTACCTGCCGAGAAGTGTGATCTTGGTATTGTGGTAGATCCAGACGTAGATCGTCTGGCATTGGTTTGTGAAGATGGGCAGATGTTTGGCGAAGAATATACGCTTGTGGCGGTTGCCGACTATGTGCTGTCGATGACTCCTGGCAATACGGTCTCCAATTTGTCCTCTTCGCGGGCATTGCGAGACATCACAGTCAAGTATGATGGTTGTAGGTATGACGCTTCGGCTGTGGGAGAGGTAAATGTAACTGCCTTGATGAAACAGACGCATGCAGTGATTGGAGGGGAGGGGAATGGCGGTGTTATCTATCCAGCATTGCATTATGGAAGAGATGCGTTAGTAGGAGTAGCACTGTTTTTGACCTTTATAGCAGAACGCAGAGCGAAGATGACTTCGTTAAGGCGGATGTATCCGAGTTATATCATTACCAAAAATCGGAAAGAGTTGACGCCAGACATGGATGTGGATGCTTTGTTGCGTAAGGTTGCGAATCACTATGAATCTCTCCCAGATTGTAAGGTCTCGACCATAGACGGGGTGAAGATTGATTTTGAAGATGGCTGGGTGCATTTAAGAAAGTCGAACACTGAGCCGATTATAAGAATCTATAGTGAATCGGGCAGTGAAGATAGAGCAAACTCATTGGCAGCAGATGTGATGCAGATGATGTAGGATGGCTTGAAAGTTTATTAGGACTAAAAAAATGCGACGAATTTAATATTCATCGCATTTTTTTGTGGGATTATTGTTATTCGTTAAACTTTTTTCAATATGTTTTTTCAATATGTTGTCCGCTAAATTTTTCTCCAACAAACGGTTGATAGGAGATTTATCTCGGCAACCCTACATCATTTAATAGTGAGGCTTTCTTAGTGTGATAGAATGATAGCGGCTTGGCAAGTTTCGCTGTTTGTTTGTGATAGGTTGGTTACAAATTTGAGATTTTGCTTTGCAAAGTGTCAATATTTGTAATTAAATCAGGCTCGGTAGTATGACGTTTTAGTGTGTTGAGTGTTTGTATGGCTTTGTTACGTTGTCCATCTTGCAAAAATGCTATTGCAAGATTCCAACCGATATAATCAGCGTAGGGCGTGTAATTGTTGTTGTTATCAAGTGCAGTCTGGTAGCATATATCCAACTCCTTGAGATCCTGATTGGATAGTCTAATTTCAGGATTTAGCATATCGTTAAAGAGTCGTTTTAAGTCGTTCGGCATCTTCTCGTCGTTTGCAACAAGATTTCGTTGCTCGTCGAGGATCATGGTTGTCCGGTATTGGTCGCCCAATTCGCCAGCGGCTTTGTCGGACTTTTGGTAAAAATACCACAACACAATTCCTACCAATAGTATGATTATGACAATCCAAATCAAGTTTGGATGTGATTTAGGAGTGGGCAGATTCGCTACATCAATATCATCATCGACATCGTTTGAGTTGGATCTTTCGGTGTTGGTATGAGAGGTGAGATCTTCGATTTTTACTTCTTGTGATTCAGCAGGATCGGTTTGTTTAGTGTTTTGAGGGTTGATTTCCTCCACAGTTTGAGTAGAGGTTGTGTTCTCGTTTTTTTGATATGCTGGGAAAGTCTTTTTGACTTCGGTCTGATAATCGTCAGGTGATGTAGCCTTTTCGTTGTCGGATTCGTATGATTGTTGGTCTTCGTTTAGATGTTGACTATCTGAAGCTTTTGTTGTTTGATTAGATTGGCAAGAGGTAGGATTATCGTGTGATTCCTGTGAGATAGTCGGCTTTTCTGCGTTGGGTGTATTGGCGGTTGTGTCGTTAGGCTGGTCTGTATTAGTTGAATCGGAAGGTGTTGCCGTAGGGGCTGTTTGTTGCTGGATTATTTCCTCTACCATGCTGCACAAGTCGCTATCGTTGCTGATAGCTTGTATAAAAGCATTCTCTTCTTCGGGAGAGAGCAATCCTTTTGAATACCGTTCGGTGAGTTCCTTGATATTGGTTGAGTCGATAGTCATGTCTGATTGTGTGTGTGTTTGGAAATTAGTTGATTATGACTGCTTCAAACCAAACCAACCGCCTCATCTCTAAATTTGGGAGGGAGCGGTTGGTACGGCTTTAGACTGGTTGTTTTTTTTTGATTATTTAGCCGCCGTTGTAATGATAAGTTCTACACGTTTGGTAAGTAAGCCCACTTTTGGGTCGTTGGCTGCGGCACCAGCTTTTTTGATTTCAGACGGTGTCATTCCAGCCACGGTCATCCTGCTTGCGTCTATGCCTTTGCTCATAAAGAACTGCTTGACAGTCATTGCACGTTCCAACGAGACAGCTTGATCGCTCTCCATGGTAACTTCACCGTATGTTGGCACATACCCTTTGATAAGGAACGATACCTCGGGGTGGTTCATAAACAGCATTACATAATTGGTCAAAACCGTGTCAGAATTGCCTAACAGCTGCTTTCCGTCTTCGGTGAAATAGATATCTTCGATAGTGAAGACACTTCCTTTTGCGGCTTTCTGTAGGGTGAATGTCATCATAGTGTCTTCTTTGAAGATATTGGCGTTAAAGTCTTTGTAGATAGAGAAGAAACCAGGTTTTTTGGCGTAGAGCGTGTAGTTAAAGTTTGGAATAAAACTAAGCCGTCCGCCTTTGTAGTTGGCGTCCTTGGCAACGGTGCGGTTGTTAGTGTTTTTCTCAATCACAAGCAAATCGACTGGTGTAGCTTTCTTGGTAGTTGGGTCGATAAAGTTGACGAGAGGAGTGAAGGCGTTGACGTACATGGAGACCTTGATGCTGTGCCCAGAGCCAGCATTTGCGTTGTCGAGCAATATATAATAGGTCTCACCAGCAGCTACGGTAACAGACTTTATGTCGCGACGGATGGAGTCTTTAGGCAAGAAATATGATGTTGCGTCATGTTTCATGCCGATGTGGTAAATGGCTTTAACCTCTTTAGCAGGAGCGTTTTTGCCTTTGGCTGTTTTGGGGGTAGCTTGAGTGGCCGTAGATGTCTTACCTTTTTTGCCTTTTGTATCGGTTGTTTTTACAATCAACGATGAGTCAACAGCCGACAAGTTGGAAGCAATTGGCTTTATCTTACCCTGGATGAGGTTGTTGCTGAAATAGGCGTCGGTGTAGCGGTAAACCATCATGTCATAGTCGTCGGCGCCGTTTACTTGTGTTACCTCAATTTCAAGCTCACCGTTATAAGGCGCTTTGAATTTGTACCACACAGAGTTGTGCTCTCGCTCGATAACATTCGGATTGCTTTTGCTGGCTGTAACCTCCATGATTCTGCCAGCACCTGAAGGAGCCGAAGTAGGACCATAGGTAACATCTT
>JAGHVA010000217.1 GCA_018064565.1 Candidatus Colimorpha onthohippi | reverse complement strand
ATGTATAACGTAACCTGTGTAAACAACGACCTCACCATCCCCCGTCTCTACTACAACAACGCCACCGCACTCTACGACCCAAATGGCGAAATTGTTCGCCGCCCGTACAACAACTACCTACAGCAAGCCACACAGATTGACCAGTATGGTCGCCCCTACTACACTGCTGCCGACTTTGCTGCCGACACGGCATTTATGACCGTTACTCCCGACAGCATCCTCTTTACACTTACCTATGCCAACCAAGGCAGCAACGCCATCAAAGATCCTTACCAAATCACTATCTATAAAGACTACCTGCACGGGCAAGTGGTACGCACGTTTACACTTCGAGACACCCTACTACGCAGCCAACGCACAACTCGTACCATCGCTATACCTCGCAGCTCGGTATGCAAAGCCACCCATCTGCAATATATCATCGCACTGAACGACGCAGGGCACGGTATAGCTCAAAACGATGGACTAATATCTGAGTGCGACACTACCAACAACACCTACAACTTCACGTTCGACTCGCCCGAACCGCCATCATCGACCGACAGCATTACACAATGCGACAGTTACCTGTGGGGCCAAAACAGTCGCAACTATTACAATAGCGGCATATACCACGACACCGTGCCATGCCGTCGCACTGCGCTGGCAGGGTGCGACAGCATTATCAGCCTTTACCTTACCATCCACCACAGCTCAATGGAAGCCACCGATACCACTGCGTGCGACCAGTATGTGTGGCATGTCAACGGACGCACCTACACCGAAAACACTACACTGACACTCACTTTTACCAATCAACAAGGATGCGACAGTATATGCAAACTGAATGTTACCATATATCCTACCACCTATCAAGAGGTATTTGAACATGGGTGCAACACCTTCTACTGGCCAGTAGATCGTCGCACATACGACCGCAGTGTAGTCCATGCTGAGCACATGATGAGTCAACACGGGTGCGACAGCACCTATACGTTGGTGCTTCGCATGCACTACACCCACTACGACACTATATACGACACCATCTGCGAAGGCGACACCCGTGCATTTTTCGGCCAGCAGATTAGTATGGAAGGCACTTATATGTACAATGGTAGCACTCTGGAAGGCTGCGACAGCATCAGCACACTCAAAATTGTTGTAAAGCCCCAAATCATACCAGACTTCGACTCTATGAGCAATTGCGAAACGAGAGAATTCTCGCTCAAGATGCACCCACAAGACTCGAACATCTATCAACAGTGGTACATGTATCCAGACGATGGCTCACTCCGAGGGCACACAACCGATAGCATTATATCGTTCCAACCAACGCTGACCACCGTATATAGGCTCACCGCTCGCTATCGTGAAGGGCTGAGATGCGATGCCACCAAGTCGATATCAGTTACACCTATTCAACCTGTAGTGGCTGGTATCAGTGCCAGTTCAGAGTGTTTCACCCCCACCATCAACGAAATCAGGCTAAGCAGTACCAGCACAGGAGCTGACACCTACGCATGGTTTATCAATGGTCAGTTCTACTCACTCATGCCAACCTTTAATGTTGAGGCTCCCGACAACAGCACCGACTCGCTACGCATTACCCTCATAGCCCTCAACAACCATTGTAGCGACACAGCCAAAACGGTATTATGGTCGCTTGGCGAGGGTTTGCATGCCCCTAATATATTCACGCCTGGTGCCGAACGCAATACAAGGTTCCGCGTATATGGACAAAACATCATCGACTACGAGATTTTCATCTACAACCGCAAAGGTGTGTTGGTCTATCACTCGCAGATGCTTGACGAGGGTTGGGATGGCACAGCCGCAGGCGGTACTAAATGTCCACAAGGTTCGTATGCCTACTACATACGCTACCGCACACAAGTGGTGCCAGATGCCACCAAAACCAAGGTGGGTACAGTCCTTTTAGTCCGATAATATAATACCTACATACAATGAAAAAGTTATCCATACTATTCCTTATCAGTCTGCTGACATCCGCTATGCTTGAAGCACAGGTACGAGACACCGTACCTAACAATGTACCCCGCCAGGGACTGGTGGCTTACTATGGGTTCAGCGGCAACGCGTATGACTACAGCGGCAACGCCAACCACGGCCAGTTGTGCGGCACAAATGTTCCAACCTTAACTACCGACCGATATGGCAATGCCAACAGCGCATACAAATTCGGTGGTATTGATAACCGAAACTGGATTAAGGTAAACAACAGCAACTCGCTACAATTCAACAACCAGATGTCGATCTCTTTCTGGGTTCAGATGTGCAGCTTTAGAGGCATCCTTCACCGAGACGGCGATTTGTTAGACACTGTGACTGCCAACAGCCGATTCAACATCATTGCCAAAGGGGGCGATGGACACCCTGGTCAGGATGACGACAACTGCGAAGATGGCTTTGTACTATCGGTATATCCCAAAAATTACGACACCATCCCATTCAAATACACCAACAGTTCAGGCGACTACAAGACAAATCCAAACGCCAACTTAGCAAGCGAATATCATTGTTACGACTTTTGTCAATGGGTTCATGTAGTGATTACTGTTGATCAACGCCGATACGCTTTCTATATCAACGGCACGCTGTACGGCAGCATGGATATGAGTGCAGAAACCGACTTCTCGGCTGCCAACGCTCACGACCTCTATATCGGGCGCATGAACGACCGCTACAACCGCTATCCGTTCAATGGATGTATTGACGATATCGCCATCTACAATATTGCGCTATCAGACGATGCGGTGGATAGCCTGTTCAACAACTATCACGAGCCGAATTCGGCGGACAACGATATCTACGTAGATAGTGTTGTAACGATAAACCCGTGCGGCAACAACATGGGCACTATAACCATCTACCCTCACCCTGGGCAGACCTATACCTACGCCATGCACTCGCCCAACGACCAGCAGACTATCAACTCCTACAGCGCCAACCCTGGCAGCTATAGGATATATGTAGTTACACAATGCGGGCTATGGGATACGAACGTAACGCTGGTGTGCGACTGCTCGTCCGACCCCGAGTTGGTTTCACACGAAGCTGTATGTCCTGGTACAGGAGGACAGCGTGGGGACATCGAGACAGTGTATTCGACCGATTTTAACTCGTTGAATGGATGGACTGCCAACTGTAGCGGCAATTCTTTTGCTTATTGGACTACAGGCAACAACGAACCGAATTATCGTGAAGTTATGGATCCCTATTCGTGGACTGGCTATTGCACGCAGCCAGGTTACTATGGGTATAGCGGCAAATCAGCGTGGTGCCCCAGTTATTTTGGATATAACGAAAACCACTCCTGCTCTCTGATGCTCAACCAAGGCATCACCATTGATAACGACCCAGCCAAGATGAGTATCTCGTTTATGTATATGGCAGTGTCGATATATGACGACTACACGGGTCGTGCGGGATACAATACTTTGAAATTGCAATATGCAACCTCTACTGGTGGTCCATGGAACAACTTGTGGTCGTCGGGCGGCGGTGATGTTGACCCCTGGCGGTCGGCAAACATAACACTAAGCAACCTCACGCAGGGAGTTACATATTATTTCAGATTTTTGAGTACGGGCGATGGATATGTGTCGTCCATCGACAATTTCGCTATCAAGAGCGACACCCGGTGGTATATACCCGACCAAGTTACGGGGGCAGCTCCTGGAAGTACCATCTCGACCAACGAAATTGTGAGCAATACAGGTACATGCCCCGTAACACACACCACCTATTGGCATATTATCCAAACGGTGGGTACTGCCACGGGCACCGACGCCGACACGGTGGCATGCGACTCGGCATTCTGGTGGGGGGCTTGGCGCTATGAGAGCATGACCTACACCTCACAACACAAGACCAATGTGCGCACCTCGCAAAACAAACAATGCGACAGCACCGTAGATCATCATCTTACAGTGTATCACAGCGACCGTATTGCTGTAATAGACACTACGGTGTGCGACCGTTATGTATGGCCTATTGACGGCAACGAATATACAGAGTCTGCACTGAAGTTCCACTCTGGTATCAACCAATATGGCTGCGAAAGCAACGATTCGCTCTACCTAACCGTTCACTACAGTTTTGAATCAACCCTATACGACTCTATCCGCGAAGAGAACCTACCCTACCTCTATCAACGGACAGGCGACCTATTTGATAGCGAGCTGCGCAACCACCTATTCCACTACACTTCGCAATATGGCTGCGATAGCAACTACTACCTAACGCTACACATTATCTTGAAGCTTTTTGAGCCTAACAAGTATATATCTTTCCCCAATATAGTAACTGCCAATGGCGATGGAGTGAACGATATATTCACCGTGATTGGAATCAACAAGACAAACTACCCAGAGAACACGCTGGCAATATATAACCGATGGGGTGTACGCGTATTTCATGCCAAAAATATCGACGAGTCGTTCGAGGGGTGGAATCCACAAGATGTACCTACGGGGACTTATTATTTCCACTTTGCTGGCAAGGGTGCCAATAGCGATATAGAGCGCAATGGAGTGATTGAGGTAATCCGATAGCGGAGGTTCGTTTTAACGCACTTTGTACCAACACAGGGGGCTTCCGTAATACGGAGCCCCCTGTGGTTGTTTTAGCTTGTTTCGGTCTCTAATAGACCGTTATTTCTTGAGCAACACCTATTAGAAACGATACTTAATTCCTAAAGATACGAAGTTGCCAAAACCATCACAGCTGAAAGAGAAATAGGAGTAGGTGGAACCAAAGTCTTTGTTGAGCATAGTCTTGGTGGTAGTCTTGTAGTTATTATATTCAAGAGAGATAAAGTTCAACCAAAGGTCGAATGAGAGGTGCTCGTTGAGAGCGTAGTTCACACCAGGCGTAATAGCGATGTTGAATCCGATGGTTTTATCGAGTCCTTTTCCTGCTGTTTCGTAATCATCTGTACGTGAGCCAAGAGCATCTTTAGTCTCTAACTTTTCATTTTCGATATAGAACTCAGCACTGGCCTGCGCAAAGAAGTTCAACTTGCCCACAGAGGCAAAGGTGTAGCGGCCGTAGATACCAGCAGAGAACTCATTCCGGATTTCTTTTTCATAGTATTCACCATCTTTGCTGAATGACTCCATGTCTTGATTTTGCATTATTTTACCCGAAGGGATGAAATATTTGTCCGCACCTGTGCTGTAGCCGAGGATGATGCCAGCTTCCCACTTCTCGTTGAATTGGTAACCTGCCATAAGGTCGATATTAAACACATTGTATTTGTAACTATCGCCATTAAAGATTTTTTCACCATCATAATGTTGACCTTTTCCATAGGAGTCGAATCCAAGACTACCGGTGAGTGTAAACTGCGCATTAGCTGCGAAAGCAAAGACCACCGCAGCAACAAATAAGAATACTTTTTTCATAATTTTGTTGTTTTGTTAATTTTGTGAGCCTACTCTGCATGGTTTTCGGCTTTTCCATTGCGATATGCAAAGATACCTTTTTTTATTATAATGATTAAAAAAAAATGTTGTTCCTTCTCAACTTGCTATCGTCAGTTTTTGACTATCTTTTTCATAATTACCCCATTGTCTGTAACCATTTGCAAAAGATAGGTTCCTCGTGGGTAGCCCGACATTCCCAAATGCAATACGCCTGAACCTTGCTGCACCACGAAAGAGGCAATGGGGACTCCCACAGCGTTGAATAGGGTAAGATGGCTTACATGCTTACCCTCGATAGAGAGCACATCGTGGGTTGGATTGGGATAGATGAGTACTTGACTATCGGTAACAATATCTATGGACTGCGATGGCTCAACTATAGGCACGGTGTCCGTTTGGATGGCCATGTAGAGGGTGTCCGACAAGGTGTCGTAACGCAACGGGCATTCGTTCCAGATAAGCAACTGATAGCTGGTAGCTGGTTCAAGATTCTCAAACTGGAAATAGTTGACGCTGTCGTTTTCGAGCAGTAGGGTGTCGCAAATCACGCTATCGGCAGTATCCAACAATACAAGATGCGCCTGACCCACCGAGCCCTTCCATGAGCATTTGATTGTGGTAGTATCGCTCTCTACCACAGCGAGCAACTGCGGCTTGTTGCAGTGATTGTCGGGGTTGGCATCGAATGCGGCACGCACCGCCGCCAATGCATTGAGCTTACCCCAGCCCCACAAATTATTACCCACGGCTGTGTCAATAACACCTGTAAACGTGTCTTGTAGTGCTGTGGCATGCAAGATCTGACGGAACTGCGTCGTTGTCATCTCGGGGTAAGCCTGCAAACACAAAGCAGCCACTCCCGTCACCATAGGTGCTGACATGGAAGTACCTATATCAATTCCATAACGATATAGAGTGTCGTTGAAGAGTACTTTCTTTATCAAATAAAGAGAGTTATCTTTATAATATGATGAGTCATCATGCGCCACCGACGACACGACGACATGACCTGGAGCCACGATGTCTGGCTTGGTGCGCCCATCGAGCGTTGGACCTTTTGACGAAAAGTAGCTCAGATCACCCAATGTACCTTTTTTAAAAGAACGATTTTTTCCACTGAAATCTTCCCACGTCAATTTGGTTACATACGATCCCACGGTGATGATGGAATCAGATACAGCAGAACCTGCGTTGACCGTATAATTCGAATCTCCATCAGATGCCTGCTCATAGCCTAACGAGCTAAAAGGCAAAACAGAAGACTCAAGATCTCCCAAAACGCCCCAAGCATGAACATTGCCACTATCAGCATGAAAACGAATCAACAACGCTTTACCTTCGGGCAAATAAAATCGCGATGACACCACAACAAATGGTCGCCCCGTGCTTTCCATACACGAATCGATATCTATTTCAAAATAATAATCCACAAAGCCACCACTGATAGTATCCTCAATTAATTTTTCAAATACGGTGGTGTCGAACACCAACGAATCAAATACATAAAAACTGTCTATAATCGTATCAAACCCATACCGATTAATAATCACAACCTGAGTATCAATATCCTCATACAACGTTAACGAATCAGTTCGAGTAGAATCGGTAGATACCCAATCCGAGAGAGCCACTATGCTATCTGCAACAGTGTCCATAATGCCCAATTGCATCTTGAATTTGCCTCCTACATCTCCAAGCACATGTAAATGCGGCACTTTCATGGCAAAGGTTGTTAGGACAGCTGTATCATCACTGAAGTTGCGATGAATATGCCAAGGTTCGTCACCTGAATTGCCTGCGGACTGCACCATAATCAACCCGTTGGGGAATGAATCCAGATAACTCACCACTGCTCTTGTATAATCATCTGTGCCGTCAAAGTTTCCACACAAACGGCCAAAACTCATATTGATAACACAAGGCTTGTTCAGACTTTTGGCATAGGTGGTAATATAATCGATTGCATTTAATATATCTGGATCGGTCAGCCCACAAGCCACCATTACAATATCGCTCTCTGGTGCTGCACCTCTCGCATCTGGATTGAGATACCCACCGCCAGCCGCTATACCCGTCACATGCGTAGCATGACTAAAAGCCTGCACATCCTGCTGGCGTGCAATCATCGAATCCAGTTCGATTATTTCATCACCATAACCAAACGCTTCTGGTGCCACCCCACTATCGGCCATTTGATTCCATATTCGCTTGATACGATAACGGCTACCTGTCGAGTCAAAAAAATTGGGATGATAATATTCCAGACCTTGATCGATAACTCCTACCACGACATCTTCGCCATGATACGCCATAGGCAAGTCCAAGCCATAACAGACACTGTCCACATTTGAATAGGCTCTTGCCTTGTCAAGATTCAACTTGGCAGGACTGCTTATCGACACCGAATTCAAAGCACCTGCATCCACCAGCCTCACAAACGAATCTACAGGTATTTGAAGTGTTGCGTAGCTTGCAATCTTGGCACCTACCTTTACACCTGCTGCTTCAAGTTTTGCCAAATCGACATCAAGTATATTTACCAACGCCGCAACCCAATATTTCCCACCTTGATAGCGCAAAGCATATTGCTTTATTAGCAGCGTATCACTTTTTCTAACAGGTCTGTTTAACCGCTTCAACGATTGGTACAATTTTCCAGCCTGCCCTTTGGGCTGACTGCTTGACACTCTCTTGAATGAAACGGTCTTGCCGCCAAATGGCACTATCTTTTTTTGAGCCATCACTCCGCATGGTAGCACTGCCACCATGAGCGCTGCCACCACGGCATACAACAAAAATATTCTCTTCATATTTTGCAAAATAATTGTTAGTTATAATCGATGCTCAAAACCTCCCGCCAGCCGGCAGGCGGGTCGGTTATCGAAATCGTTCGGTTACTCGCTGCTTATTTTTAGTACGTCATGCTCATAGTCTCCCTTTGGATCTACCAGCAGGCAGACTCGGCTTATCGAAACATTCTACCCCAAAATCACCACAGCAACACACAGATAATCAACACTTAGCAGCTACAAACCGTAATTCACTCGCTTTGCAAAGATAGTATATAAATCTTAATCGACAAAAAACATAGCCATTGATTTATGACAAGCGCAAAAAATGAAAAAAAAATTGTATTTTTGCAACGCATTTGAAGCGAAAGAAGATAAACTCAAAATATCCATTAACTATGACACAAAACGATGTAAAGTTCACCGTTGAGGGCAAGATTCTCAAGGTGCAAGCACAAGCAATGACAAGCCAGTCGATCCGCGCAATGGTAATGACTGCAGCGGAAA
Source organism: Candidatus Colimorpha onthohippi (assembly GCA_018064565.1). Taxonomy (GTDB): domain Bacteria; phylum Bacteroidota; class Bacteroidia; order Bacteroidales; family P3; genus Colimorpha; species Colimorpha onthohippi. Next base: position 1,098 of record JAGHVA010000217.1, on the reverse strand, counting down.
ACGATGTGAAAGCGATTGATTTCAGTGGTGTTGAGACGGTTTATTTTTCAGCACTCCGCGAGCTTTTGACGGTGAGCCGATTGACTATCATCAACACGAATCAAGATACTTATGAGCGCATGCGCGACACTGGAGTTGATGTATTCCATTTTGTAAGTCCAGCTCCTATTGCATTGGACAAGAGCAACTTCACAGCGGCCAGCAAAGGGGTGTATTCCTCGACCTATTTCAGCAACGATGGTGAGGCTGTGGCAAAGTTGTATGACGATGAGATACCTGCATGGGTTATCTGCCGTGAGAAGACGTTGGCTCGTAGTATGTCTATCCTTGGGGTAAACACGCCACTAACAGGTACATTATGCTCCATCGACGGCCACTTGACATTGCTATACGAGCGTGTACATAACAAGAAATCGGTATCGCGTGCCATTGCGGAGAATTCCAACGAGATGGAGAAATATACGGCTATATTCACGCATCATGCGATGATGATGCACCAAAAGCAATGCGATACTAATATCTTTATAAACTACAAGAGCCGCTTGCGCGGTTGCATATTGGAGTCGAAGCGTTTTGATTGGGAGACACGCGAGAATATGCTCAATTTCCTTAACAGCGTTCCTGACACGAACACTTTCGTACATGGTGCTATGGAGCCCAGCAACTTGATTTTTTCGGACAACAAATATCAATGGATTGACATTGCTAACTGCGCATACGGTTCGCCAATGTTCGACTGCGGTATGATGTATTTCCAATGTCATGCGCAAACGCCAGAGATGCTGGAGAATATATTCCACTTGACGCAAAAGCAGATGGACGAGATGTGGGCAATTTTCTGCCGCGAATATTTTAGTGCTACTTCGGAAGAGCAGATCAAACAAGTAGACGCGATGCTGAAACCATACGCTGCATTGACGATGTTCTATATGGGTCATGTGTATGGCTATCACGAACACCTGATTTCATTCATCAAGAACGTTTTTTGATAGAAGAGGTAACATCAAATAATACTTGATAAACGAGCGTGCCACTCTGCATGAGCGGCACGCTTGTTGCTTTAGAGGCTATCCCGCGAAGTTGAGTTTTCTGCACTTC
>JAGHVA010000150.1 GCA_018064565.1 Candidatus Colimorpha onthohippi | reverse complement strand
GTTGGCACACTGTGTGATATGGCGCAAAAACGTAGTCTTACCTGTACCCGCTTTCCCCGTAAGAAAAATCGAGACATTGGTGGTGCGAATATATTGTTCGGCTAATGCTATTTGAGGATTGGTAGTCAAATCAATGGGATTTCATTACGCACATCAGCTGATAGGCACACGGCGGTCTATTCCAAAACTCATGGAGGAGACCTTGAGCAGTGGCGCAAATTGGAGCCGTTTCCACTCGTTAACTCTCACTCTGTGAAGTATATTCGCGACAAGTTGATTGTCATATCCTTCCGCTACAATCTCTTCTTGGCTCATTTGGTCTTCGATATGCAGACCGAGGATGGCATCGAGAGTGTTGTAGTCGGGCAAGGTGTCGGTATCTTTCTGGTTGGGGCGCAACTCTGCCGAAGGTGCTTTGGTAATGGTGTTTTGCGGTATAATCTCCAACTCGCGGTTGATATACTCACACAACTCATATACTTCGGTTTTGTATAGGTCGGCTATTACGGCCAGAGCCCCGCAACTGTCACCATACAGCGTGCCGTAGCCCATGGCAGCCTCCGACTTGTTGGTGGTGTTGAGCGCAAGCGCACCGAACTTGTTGGCGTAACTCATCACGATAGTGCCTCGTATGCGTGCCTGCATGTTCTCTTCGGTTACGTCGGCAGGCAGATTGCCGAACACTGGCTCCATCGACTTCCGCAGGCAGTCAAACATGGGAGCTATAGGCACAATGTCATAGTCAATACCGAGGTTTTCGGCCAACTGCTGAGCATCGGTTACCGAGTGGTCGGAGCTGTATTGTGAAGGCATCAACAGCCCATGCACATTGTCGGCACCGAGAGCCGCAACGGCCAACGCACATACCAATGCGCTATCTACTCCTCCCGAAAGTCCTAATACTGCCTTATGCAGTCCGTTTTTGGCAAAATAATCATGGATACCCATCACCAACGCCTTATACACCAACTCTACGGCATCTGGTTTTTCGTCGTCGCATGCTGTAAGTAGTTGCATATCAGCAGTACCGCTGTATGGCTCAAAATAGGGGAATTGGCAAAGCACATTGCCTGCGGCATTGAGTGCCATCGATCCACCAGCAAACAGCATCGACCCTTCGCCTCCTATGCGGTTGGTGTAGATGAGCGATGCGTTGAGGTTCTCCACTATCTTACGCATGCGATAGCGTGTGCGGTAGGGTTTGCCCATATCAAACACGTTGCATCCGCAGCAGATAACGATATCTGGCTGGTCGATATGTCCTTTAGTCAGCTCTTTGAGGTCTTCATAAAAACCGATGGCAATCTGTTGTTCTTGAAACTGGATGACTTGTACGCCCTCGCCTCGGACAAAATATTTTTGTTCGTCGGGAGCCAAGTATTTTTTGGTTACGATGCCTCTGATGGCGTTGTTTTGAACAAATACGATGGCATTGCACAGCCCTTTGTCCTGTATTTGTAGAGGCATGCCTATCAAGAATGCTCGGTGTTCAGATATCGACACCAACTCTTGCAGAGCAGCCTGAGCCTCCTTTTGAAGGTCGGTGTAGGAGGCTGCGCCATACAACGGATAGCCACAAAGGGTGCAAGCTGGAAAAACTGTGAGTAGCGCCTCTTTGGCGGAGGGCTTTTCGAGCTCCTCTTTTATCCATTGCAGGTTCTCTTGTGGTCGGGTAGAACGTATGTCGTGTTGTACGATATTGATTTTCATTGTTTACGTGTTGAGTGCTTATGGTTGGGCTATAGGTTCAGTATTTTCCATCCCTGCCACCTCGGTGCGGATGGAATATCCATTTTTCTTGATATCGGTAACTTGGGTGGCTGTTATTTTGATTTGGTTTTCTTTGATGCCAAGGTGTTGCAGGTGTCTGCGCATAATCTCGTTTTGTCGGGTGCTAACCAAGGGCAGTGCCGCTGTGTCGTTGGTGCTGAACACCTGATGGTCAACGACCAGAGTTATGCTCTCGTCCAATTTAGCCATCTCGCCCACACGGTCTATCTGGTAGTACTGTTCGGAGGTAAAATCGCATTGGGCTGTATCGATGGCAATAAAGAGCCTGTCGTCATCTGCCGATTGTCCGTGGAACAAGTCTCCCAACGCACGGACAGGCGATGTTGCCACCTTGACAAGCAGCTGGCCGAGCGTTTTCCACACCAGTTTCATGTAGTTAAATTCGGGATTGTCGATGTCGCCGCTGATGGGGAGGTCCATAATCACTTTGTCGTCTTTGTCTTTTAGGATATATAGTGCGGCTTTTAGCGGCAGCTTCATCTGTGGGTCAACATCTTTTCGACGGCTACCTACCTCTATCTTGTATATATCCAAATGGTTTTTGCCTTGCAGTTGCGAGTTGTCAATGCGGTTGTCGCTCACAAACGAGAAGATGCCGTCCTCGATAGGCTGACCCAGATAGGCCACTAAATAGGGGCTGAGGGTGGTAAGATGCAGGTCTTTGATGCGGAGTTTGAGGTCTTGGTGTTTCTTCCAGTCGCTGATATTGCCTTGCCATTGTATCATGGCATGTCCGCCACCAGGAAGTGCGGCAAATAGGTTGGCACTGTTTTCCCCAGTGAGTGTGATATTGTTTGACTGGATGTTGATATGGCTTACTGGAAATACGAAATCGTCGGGCATGGTGTGGTCGGCATAGGTTACGGCGCAGTCTTTTACCTCAAAATGGGCTATTGTGAGCTGCATAGGCTTTGCGGCGGTGGTGTCTGGCTGAGCGTTGATAGTGTCTGGCTGAGTGGTAGTAGTGTCGGCCATTGGAGTCGGTGCCGCTACCGATAGCAAGTTCGTAAAACTGTGATGGTCGGTATAAGTCTCAAATTTAGTATTCAGCTGGTCGATAAGTACCGAAGCGATGTCGTATTTGTTGTCTTCCAAGTTGATGCCATCCAGTTTGACGGCTATTTGTTTGCAGGTGGCTACACTGGTGCCACTGCCATCTACAACATCTATGTCGTTGAGCGATAGGTCTCCATCTACGTTCATCTGCATGATGGTGCTTAGGTTTCCTGCTATGGTAGCATGCAGGTTCATCCGACCGCCAATTTCACTGACATTAACAAAGTTGGTCATATAGGCCTTGGCCTGATTGAGTGCAAACTGATCGAGAGCTATGACAACATCAAAATCGTTGCTTTTCGCATCGTAGTCAAAGTCTGCCTTTAGGCTGCCGCCATCGGCCAGTTGCAGTGTCAGTCCGCCATTGGTAGCACTTGCACCGCCAATGCTAAAATCGGGAATCAGCAAGTTGATGTCGTCCAGCCCCCAATGGCTGTTCAGTTGCAAATCGGTGTAAGCAATCTGGCCATGGTTGAGCCGTATGTTGTGCAGGTTGACGACCCATGCGCTTGGGGTGGTATCGGTCTCCTCCTCTTGGGTAGTGTCGCTCTGAAAGTGGTTGATAATCGAAGTGAAATTGAACACCTCACCGTTCTGTTCTACGTTCACGTTTAATCCTGCCAAGGTAATGTGTTGCACATATACTTCGCTGGCAATCAGTTTAATCAACTTCAATGAGATGTCGAGGGAGTCAAACCCTGCGAATACGGTTTGCTGGTCCTCTTCGTATATAGCAAGCCCCTCGATGGCCACATGTCCAGAAAAAAGATTGAGGGAGATGTCGTTGATTTGTGTTTTTCTGCCTACCAATTCCTCGCCATGACTGTTTACATAATTGCGTGCGATAGTGCCACCGAAGAGAGAGATACATATAAGCAAAACGAGCAATAGTCCGATGATACTTGCCAATGTGATAAGTGTGATTTTCAGGCCTTTTTTCATAGCTGTTGTGATATAGTTAGAACTTGCAAAGATACAATTTAATTGTGAATCGTACAGAGCCAATTTTTAGAGAGAGAACGAATATCCAATTAGGTCAAATCGTCTAATTCAATTCAATGTTTCCAACTGAAAATGATTGTTCCCCACTACCTATAAGAGATAGTTGGATTATTTTTTGTAATTTTGCACACAAAATATAGTTGTCTATGTGAGATAGGAGTTGTAGTGGGGCAAAGTTGTACTTGATTTATAATGTGCAAGGGTTCATTTGGATTCCAGCACAGAAAACTTCATAAAGTAAAATGTCGCGCACAATAAATGAATTCTCATTGTTTGACTTCTGCAAGAAGCAGGCTGGGAAAATGGAAATCTATGGAGAAGAAACTCTTGACGAAGAAGGCAATCTCATACCGTTTATAGGACAAGCAGCATTGATTACTCATTATCTGCAATTAGATAGGATGGGTGTTGATTTGCCATATCGCAACAAGGCAGAAGAAATACTTAATCTTTGGTATGAGTTTATTTGTGGAGAGAAGATTGAAAAAAAAAGTGATGAAGGAATTGTATCTGATTGTGGCAACGCATTTCAACAATATCTATTTCCAGATTTATTTCAAGTACCATTTCCTAGGCCGAAGAATCCTAAGTTCAAATTCATTGACCTCTTTGCTGGCATTGGTGGGTTTAGAATGGCATTTCAAAATCTTGGTGGGGAGTGCGTTTTCTCTTCTGAATGGGACGAACAAGCTAAACGCACATACTATGAGAACTATGGAGATGTGCCTTTTGGAGATATCACCAAAGAAAATACTAAGAAAAAAATTCCTAAGGATTTCGATATCCTTTGTGCTGGATTCCCATGCCAAGCATTCTCTCTTGCTGGAAAGCGAAGAGGCTTTGCAGAAACAAGGGGAACCTTGTTCTTTGATGTTGCAGAAATACTTAGACGACATCAGCCCAAAGCATTCTTTTTGGAGAATGTAAAAGGCTTGGCGATTCATGATAAAGGAAAGACTCTTGAAACGATTTTGAATACCCTTGATGAAGTGGGATATGTTGTGCCTGACCCACAGATTCTTAATGCTATGCACTATGGTGTACCACAGCATCGTGAACGAATTTATATTGTAGGATTTCGTAAGGATTTGGGTATTAGTAAGGAAGATTTCGATTATCCCGAAAAACACATGGATATTCCATGTTGGCTTGATGTTCGTGAGAGAGAGCCAGTGCCAGCAAAATACTACTTGTCAGAAACTTATGTTGAAACATTGAGAAGACATAAAGCCAGACATGAAGCGGCTGGTCATGGATTTGGCTACAAGATAATTGATGACAATGCGGTTGCCAATGCCATTGTGTGTGGTGGCATGGGCAGGGAGTGTAACTTGGTTCTTGACTTTCGTCAAACAGACCTTACTCCTACAACAAATATTAAGGGAGAGATTAACAAGGAGGGCATCCGAAAGATGACCCCTCGCGAATGGGCTCGACTTCAAGGTTATCCAGACAAGTTTAGAATTGTTGTTGCCGACGCTTCTGCTTACAAGCAGTTCGGCAATAGTGTTGCTGTACCTGCTGTACAAGCAACAGCGGAACAATTGCTTAAAACACTAAGTAACTATGGCTTTATCAGGAAATAAAGGCGAATGGAGCGAAATATATACGCTATTCAAACTTCTTGGAGATGGCAAAGTTCATGCGGGTGATGCCGACATGAATAAGCTTGATTTGTATTATCCTATTCTCAATATCATTAGAGAAGAGAGCAAACGCTATGAGTATCGTCCATATATAGACCAACACATTGTGGTTATTGATGAAGATGGGCGAGAGTATGCTCGGATATCGATGAATCGTTTCATTCAAGAAGCAGAGACTCTGCTTACAGCAATTAAAAATGGAGACTCTCGTTCATTTGAAATTCCTGATTCTGAGATGTTTATGAATAAAATTGGATGCGCGTTATTGAAGGCGCCTTCAAAAGATAAGGCTGATATTCATATTGTTATCCATGACCTTCGTACAAATATGACTCCAAATCTTGGATTCAGTATCAAGTCGCAGCTTGGAAGTGCATCGACATTGCTCAATGCAGGTTTGCCAACCAATATACTGTATAGGATTGAAGGAGTTGATTTTACTGACGAGGATATAGTAAATATCAATTCCGTCAAAGAGCATTTGCTTCGTATGAAGAAAATAGTTGACTATGGTGGACGATTCGTTTACTGTGACATAGAGCATCAAACATTCAAGAACAACTTGTTGTTTCTTGATTATTGCATGCCGAAGTTTATTGCAGAATGTCTTGTCGTTGATAGTATGCCAAATAAAACATCAATGATTAGCGAGGCTGTTGAAATGGTTGCGGCGAAGAATCCTTTTGGATTTACTGGCGATGACATTATCGCATTCTATGAGCACAAAATGAAAGTTCTTCTTCTTGATGCCGCACTTGGTATGACACCATCAAAAGAGTGGAAAGGTAGATATGATGCCAATGGTGGCTATCTTGTTGTTAGAAAGGACGGTGAGATAGTTTGCTATCATTTCTATAATCGAAACGACGTGGAGGATTATCTCTATCATAACACAAGATTTGAACGTGGTAGTCGAACCAGACACAACTTTGGATCTTTATTTAGAGGAAATGATGGAAATGTCTATATAAGGCTTAATCTGCAAATAAGATTCAAGAAGTAGCATGGCTTAGAGATTGTCGTTTACGCCAGCTTCTGTCGGCTTTTAGCCAATTTTATCATGGTTAGATATTTGTGGCAAAAGTGCTTTAATGAGCGTTTGTTTGGGAAAGTTTAGTGGACAGCAATAAAGAATCCAATTAGGTTAAATCGCCTAATTCAATTCAATGTTTCCAACTGAAAATGATTGTTGCTCTCTACCTATAAGGTAAAAGACAGGTGGATTGTGCCTCGTGTTTTGGCATCTATCGTTGATGTTGATTCCGCATTTTTTTTGAGGTCATTATATTTTTTTTGTACCTTTGCTCCGATTTCTTGACGAAACAATACGTTGTGATGTTGTAGTAAATTGGTATGTAGTCTTCCCTTAAAAAGTATTTAATTATTTAACATTCAACACAATAAACAATTCAATTTTTCGTTATTTCTACGAAGTTTAGAATGATAATTCACA
>JAGHVA010000268.1 GCA_018064565.1 Candidatus Colimorpha onthohippi | reverse complement strand
ATGCAAAAGACTTTATCGACAAGTTGGGCATGAAAGTTGCCGGCCAGCTGAGCGGCGAGAAGTTCCGGCTTCCGACCGCAGCAGAATGGGATTGTGCCGCACGTGGAGGCAAGAAGAGCCAGCATACGATATATGCGGGCAGCAATGATGCCAACGAAGTAGCCTGGAACAACACAAACTTAACCAAACAAAGCACCGTTCCTATGTGTCAGAAAAAACCCAATGAATTGGGACTGTATGACATGAGTGGCAACGTAAACGAATGGTGCTTGGATTGGCGCAAGAAATACCTTCCTGAAGAAGTTATAGATCCTGTAGGCAAAGCCTTTTTAGGCTCGAAGCGCGTGGTGAGAGGTGGCAGTTGGAACGGACCAGCATCATCGTGCAGGGTGTCGTTTCGCGATGGAAGAGACCCCGACACACGCAGCAGCGATGTAGGAATTCGCTTGGTATTATCTTGATATTAACTTGATTGCAACAATAGCGGATTGATATCATACCATTGATTTCAATCCGCTATATTTTTATGGAGAATACACAACATGTATAAGTTGCTATTTGTATGCCACGGGAATATCTGCCGAAGCCCCATGGCGCAATTTTATCTGCAATGGTTGGTGCACCAAAAGGGAGTATCCGACATGTTTGAGATTGACTCCGCAGCAATGACATGCGAGGAATTAGGAAATCCCATATACCCTCCAGCACTTAGAGAACTTAAGCGCCACGGCATTGACGACAGCGTAGTAAAACTATCAGATCACCGCGCCCGACTAATGAAACAATCAGATTATGACTACTATGACCTAATAATTGCCATGGACAGTGAAAACTTGCGACATCTGCGACAACTTCTCGGTATAAAACTGCCCAATAAGAAGATTAAACTACTGATGGACTACGCTCACTGTCACCGCGATGTGGCAGACCCGTGGTACACTAACGATTTCGGTGCTACCTGGAACGATATTGAACGTGGCTGTAATGGTATCTTACGCCAATTGATAAACTGGTAGGATACTTCTTGCTGTTATTTAGCCTCTCCTAACAATATTGAACTATAACATTAGAGGTTCGTCTAATGACCTCGAAATACGTATTGACGATTACGAGTTCTTCCATACAACAGAGAGAGAGAAGAAAAGGGATGCCATCGCTGGCATCCCATTTCGCAACAAAACGATGATAACATCTAATCATCCGATTAGAAATGATATCCTAACTGAAGCGACAGGATAGACGGAGTAATTTTGCCTGTCGGATATTTTTCAGAATCCGTTGAGTATTCCGACTCAAACACGCTTTCTGCCTTGATCTTACTAGATCCTAAGATGTAGTAATGTAGCCCAAGACTATAGCGATCATTGACTACAATGCCAGCACCAAGTTGGAAACCAAAGGATGTAGCCCTGTCGTAATCGATTGTAAGTTCATACGGATACATCGACCCATCATAATTGGACTGAGCGAACCCTTCGACTGTGATATCTGTAATAATTCTAAAATTTAATCCCAGAGCAACTTCCCCATACAACTTGCACGAAGAGGAGATTGCATGTTCATAATTAAGACCCACCATCACTGGGATATTAAGATATTTCGGCAAAGTAATATCACCATTTTCATCGTCATCAGAAGCGTCTTTCACATCACTATTCATACCATTATAGAAAAAATCAGCTCCTACTACTACACCCAATCCAGATACCGAATGAATATCGAACTTCAGTTTTAAACCGACGTTGAAACCCGTTCCTGCACCGCCATTGTCTTTACTCTTACTCGCTAATGACCATTTCCCTTTATCAATGTCGGACTCGGCAAAGCCACCCATCGGAAAAGCACCGCCGGCATGAATAGAGAAATGAGTCTGCGCAAATGTCGTCCCACACGCAAGCAACATAACGGACGAAAGAAAGAATAATTTAATTTTTTTCATTAAAAACAAATAATTTGGCCATCAGATTGCATATTCATTCATCATGAAATTCAGAATATGAATTGTCGATGGCAATGAAGGGAATGCGATGAAAATAGCTGGTTCATCTTTCCAGTGTGCCCGTAGTGATGTATAAAAAATAGCGCACAAAAAAAAGCGTGGCACTTTTTGTTCGCTTCTCCAGATCTATTGAGGCCTTCGACTGCCCAGACTATCCGAATACAACGAGTAAAGCCCACGCCTTTTGGCGGGAGCATCGTTGCTTTACTCTGGATAGTCTAAATAGAAGTGTCGAAGTTCCAATAGATCCAGTATAAGCTACTTCGCTTTTCCAACTAAGATGTGCGTATATGCTACAATCTATTTATTCATCGGCAAAATATTTCGTTAAACCATTTTTTTTTATTCAAAACCAACGTATTACACCTTAATTGAAGAGACACGTATTATTTGCAAATATAAGATTTTCTTCAACAATGGAAAATTCAGTTCTCAATTAGAACTTATCGTGTACTCCTCTGCAATGTGGGTTAACAATCTATCGATAAAGCATTAGAGGTTTATTCTGCGCTACCTATCGCATAATAAACCTCTAACAATTCGTTACACGTTCGTTATTAGAACCCGAAGATTTCTTCTAACGTAAGCTTCTTGATTTTGCCATACCGCTTGAGAGCCTCGAAATCCATATCGCTCTCACGACCTAAAAGGATATAATCGCGCTTATGGTCTTTGAGATACTTATTGTTGAAATCAACGATATCCTGAAGTGTGAGTTTAGGATATGCCTCAAAATTCATTTTTCCAATAGGCTTATTGAAATCGTAGTGCATCCGTTCGTAAGCCAAATAGTTGCTGATGATGGCGAACTTGGTTGTTCTTGACGTACGGATACCCGTCATCAAAGCCTCTTTTGCGAGGTCGAAATTGGCTTGAGCCGTGGGGAAGTTGTTGTAAAGGTCTGCGAATGCGTCAAGAGCATCAATAACCTTGTCGTTTTGTGTACCGATAAACGTTTGGTTATTGAAATAGCCATTAGGACGACCTGGTGTACTATAACCACCCCAAGCGGTATAGGCGAGACTACGTTTTTCGCGCATCTCCTGGAACACAATAGAGTTCATGCTTCCACCGAAATACTCGTTATACATGTTGATGACAGGCAGCAACTTAAGATCGAACTTGCCGCTGCGGAAGAAGCTACGCATCCGAACTTGGTCACCATCGAAATCCACAAAATAGACAGTTGGCTCTTTAACTGGCAACGGGTCTATCTCAATATTTTTAGGACAAGCCTTGAATTTCTTGGGCATGTAATGAGACTCTTGGACAATCGATTTGAGTGCACCAACAGATTCGGGACCATAATACAGCACACGCTGCTTATAATTGAAGATATCGCGGATAAGATCCACCACCTCTTGAGCCGAGATGGCACGCAACTGACTCTCTGATAAAATATCGAGCGAAGGCGAGTTCTCTTTGCCATAGATAGCATAATTGGTAAGCGCACTGAAAGCAGATCCTTGGCTTTTCTTGCTATCTTGACGAGACTTGATGATACGGTCGATTAGCGTATTTTTGGCATCTTCGTCGGGTTGAGCATCCATTACATACTCTTCCAAGAGTGCCATAGCAGCCTTCATATTGTCGCTCAAACCACTAATACTAACCGTAATCACATTGCCACCTACACTTACGCCATAACTGCATGCCAGTTTGTAAAACTCTGTCTTAAGATCATCTACACTGTGTTTGCTTGTACGTAGATAAGGTAGGAGACTCGCTGCAAACTCCATCTTCTTGCCAAGCATACCCGCATTGCTACCAAACTCAAAACGATATTGAAGATTGAACGTCTTATTCTCTACATTCTGCACATACAGCACCTCGGTACCATTGGACAATTTGGCTTTGGTGAGTTGCTTCTCGAAATTGACAAACTGCGGTTCAATCGGTTGTACCTGACGAGACTTAATCTCGCGCAAAAACTCACTCTCGTTGTCACGTCCTACCTCAATAGGTGTAATGGCTGGTTTGGAAACCTTCTTGATTGGGTCGGGAGTACCTTGAAGTTTGTTGATGATAACGTAGTTGTTATCCTTAAACAGCCTATTGGCAAGATCTACGATATCTTTTTTGGTAACTTTAGACAATTCGATGATATCGTTGCACACATCACCATAATCGCGATGCTGAAGGAAAGCATTCATCATAGTGCTGGCACGGCTACCGTTGCTTTCGGCCTGACGCATCAACGAGAGCTTGCGGTTGTTGATAGCCGCAACTAATAGACTCTCGTCAAAATTGCCTTTTTTGAGTTCTTCAATCTGACTAAGCAACAAAGCCTGAAGTTGTGAGAGTGTCTGCCCTTCGTTAGGACGACCACCGAGCACAAACGCGCCGTAATCGTTCATACCATAAATGCCACTATAGGCACCCAGGCAAAGTTGTTTTTGGTTGACGTTACGGTCAATAATACCACACGTTCCGTTGCAGAGCATCTCGTCCATGAGGTCTGCCACCAGTCGTTCATGGCTACCTACCTTTGAGGATATACGGAAAGCGATAGTCGTATTTTCGGGATCCTGACCCGACAGGGTAATCGTGTCCACCTTGGTGATAGGAGACTCAGGCTCATAGCTGAACGGAGGGACCTCTGTAGCCTGCATATCGCCCCAATATTTGTCAATAATCTTGATAGCCTCGTCTGGGTCAAAATCGCCAGCCAACGAGATGCACATATTGTTAGGCACATAATAATCAGCAATAAACTTACGGATATTGCGCATAGAGGGATTCTTTAAGTGGTCCGACTCACCAATGGTGGTCTGTGTTCCGTATGGATGATGAGGGAAGAGCGACGATAAGATTGCCTCATATACACGTCTGCCATCATTAGTGGAGTACATATTCTTTTCCTCATAGATAGTTTCCAACTCGGTATGGAACAACCTAAGTACCAAATTCTTGAAACGGTCAGCCTCGATTTCGCACCAGGTGCTGAGCTGATTGCTCGGGATATTCTCGATATATACAGTCTGGTCGAGCGCTGTATAAGCGTTTGTGCCAGTAGCACCAATGGCGCTCATACTTTTGTCGTACTCATTGGCGACAGCCAATTTAGAAGCTAAATAGCTGAGGCTATCTATCTTGTGGTATATACTCTTGCGAGTTACACTATCGTCGAACATACGATAAGCCTCAAAGAGAGCTTCGATTTTCTGAATCAAGACTTGCTCAGTAGCCCAGTCGGTATTACCCATCCGCTGTGTGCCTTTGAACATCATGTGCTCGAGATAGTGAGCCAAACCCGTAGTTTCGTGAGGATCATTTTTGCTACCCGCCCTAACTGCGATATAGGTCTGGATTCTTGGCACATCCTTATAGACACTCATAAACACCGTAAGGCCGTTGTCCAACTTATACTCACGAGCCTCAAAGGGGTCATTCTTAAACGTGCGATACTTGTACGACTTCTGAGCACTAAGCCCTGGAAGCATCAAAACCAAAAGCATCGCAAAGAACAATAAACGTTTCATTTTCTGCATTTTTTATTTATAAAAATGGTTAATGTTATTTCCAAACGGAATGGCAAAGATACAAAGAAAATAAATATAGTTCTGCCAATATAAATATTACACCGACAAACGGCACAATCTATAGCGCATTCAATTAACATGTCACGGTAAAAAAAAAGATTAAATACACTAAAAAAGTCTCATGATTTTTTTGTACTTTTACAAACTCATATACGCCATCTATAAAATAGTAACCTACTATATATCAACCATATTTCACCATAAAAAAGCGGGGCACGTATGGTTGCTGCTGTATCCTCAAATAATAATGTTAGACCATGAGCCAAAACACTTTCGACACTTTCTACGCACAGGTAGTTCAATTAGAAAAACAGATTCGCACTATCGGTGCGTTGCCCAGCATAGAGCGAGACTTGCTAACAGAGCGTTTGCGGGCAATTTACGCACTGCTTGTAGCACTACCTACAACAGACGAACCTTCTGACGCAGCAGCCTCACAGCATACACAGCCCGCTACAACAATGACTCCTTGTGTCGAAAAAACAGCAACCGATGATTCGCAAGCGAAAGAATCGGACAAGAAGAACAGACGCCACAAAGACTCCAAACCCCAGACCAATCAAGAGATCGCAAGCGTGTTTGCCCCCCCAGAGGCAGACTCCGACCCCATCGTAGTATCGCCAATAACAATAACCGATGACGAGACTACGCCAGACCCATTTATCGAAAGCTTATTGAGTGAGGCCACAAAGGAATCTTCGACAACAACAACTGAATTGACTCCTAATAGCACCACACAGCCTACCGAAAGTACAAAAGAAAAAAACATTACTATCGACACCTCACAATGGGGATTTGATCCGAACGGGCCATCCGCTCAAAACAAACAAGTTCCCCCCGACCCGATGTCGGAGACTATAACTGCGCAACAGCCGACAGAGCCCCTGACCGACAACACAAACTCCCAACAATTGGAGTTGGACAGCCGCATCAGCCAGTTGGAAAATCTATCCAATACCGTTGCACGGCAGACACCTACAACGCCTACCCCACCATCTACCGATGAAGTGTCGTTACTTGACTTGTTGCCCAAAAATGCCAATAACGAAGCCACTCTGGGAGAGATACTCCGCCCCTCAAAGTCTGGACAGGGGAATTTAGCCAACACAAAGAAGGTAACAGACCTTAGAACTATCATAAACGTGAATGACAAATTCAGTTTTATGGCTTTGTTTGGCAATAACATGAAGGCCTATAACGATTTCATACTGCGATTGAACGCAATCAATGACCGAGAGGAAGCTTTGGATCATGTCCGCGAGATTGCCGCCGAATACGAATGGGACATGGAATCGCTATCGGTAAAGACCTTTTTTGAGATATTTGACAGGAAGTTTTAATCCTACCAACACCAATTACGACGACCATTGCAATAAACTAAAAGAGACCAACCACAGATGAATAAAGCCATTTTACTGTCAGCCCCCTCTGGATGTGGCAAGACTACTATCATCAAGCGACTGATGCAAGAATTCGACTGTTTTGAATTCTCTATCTCTGCCACATCACGACAGCCAAGGGCAGGAGAGAGAGACGGTGTGGACTACTACTATCTAACACCTGAAATATTCAAAAACCGGGTAAATAATGGCGACTTCTTAGAATGGGAAGAGGTGTATGAGGGCACTTGCTATGGCACACTAAAGTCAGAGCCAGAGCGAATTTGGGCAAACGGTCATGTGATACTATTTGACGTGGATGTCAATGGCGGAAAAAATATCAAAAAATATTTCGGTTCTGACGCCCTCTCAATATTTGTGATGCCCCCCAGCATCGAAGTATTAGAAGACCGGTTGCGGCGCCGCGGCACTGAAACCGAGGAATCTATCCAAAAGCGACTGGCACGCAGTGCTAAAGAGCTCAGCGAGAGCAAATACTTTGACGTTACCATTGTCAACGATGACTTGGAAACTGCCGTAGCAGAAACCAAAGAAGTCATAGCGCGATTCATCGGACAAGCCCAACAAACCCTTTGACACCGCATCCTCACTATGGAACGACTAATAGCCCTATTAAAGAAATACAATTATATCTGCCTATTTCTGGCATTAGAGAGCATCGCCATCTTCATGATTACGCGAAACAGCTATTACCAAAGCTCACGAATCATCAGTTGTGGAAATCATATTGCAGGACAGATTTATACCACCACCAACTCTATCCAGCAGTATTTCGGACTACGACACGAAAATGACATTTTGGCAAAAGAGAATGCGCAGTTGCGAGCGAGACTGGCAGAATCGTACGTTCAATGCGACTACCGCACATTTGCCAACAGCGACACGCTCTATCAGCAGCGCTACGCCTACACCGATGCCCAAGTAATCAAGAGTTCGTGGGATCAGATACGAAATGTCATCATTGTAAACAAAGGCTCTCGACAGGGGATAAAACCTGACATGGCTGTAATCTCACCACAAGGTATAGTAGGTGTCATACTAAGCACCACCGAAAATTTCTCAACAATACTACCTATACTGCATCCCGACAGTCGAAATAGTGTAACGATAGCACGCGACAACACCAAAGGGTCATTGATTTGGGAGGGCAAAGATTACCGCTACGCCTCTGTAATCGACATTCCCACCACACACCGTCCGGTCAAAAATGACACCATCATCACATCAGGATTGTCCAACGATTTTCCCAAAGGTGTTACCGTTGGTTATGTCCAATCAGCCGCAGCTCCATCTGGAAGCGGTTTCTATAAAATAACGATACGCTTGGCAACCGATTTCAGCAAATTAGACCATGTATATATCATTACAAACCAATTTACTGATGGGTTAGATTCGCTGTACAAAACACTTGAGCCGAGAGAATTATTATAGGTAGGGCTCCTAAATTCTATGTTTTCTCGCCTCAGCGATTCGGCTTCTTGCTGTTTCTAAAACCCAAAGCAATTGATTTACAGAACCCACCTATAACAACTCGCCTATATGAAATTAGATACCATATTGCTCAATCTGGGACGCTTTGTGCTTCTCTTTGCCATACAACTCATGATATTAAATCAGGTGGTGCTGACCAACTTGATTATTCCCTACATTTATGTGTTGTTTATCCTAATGCTCCCCACTGGTATGAATCGCATTGCGCTATTACTCATCTCCTTTTTTACAGGGCTGTGTATGGACATGCTTAATAGTCTAATCGGGTTCCACACTTTTGCGTGTACACTGGTGGCATTGGCTCGGATACTGATTGGCGACCGAATCTTGATGCGTGACAACGAGAAAACTATAGAGCGAACTTCATACCGCTCCACATCGTTTCAGTCTTACTCCATCTACTCTATATTTCTACTGCTCATATTCTACATCTCATTGTTCTGCTTGGAACTATTCTCTTTTCATGGCATCTTTTACACCATTACATGTATCCTACTGAGTACGACAGCCTCATGGCTTATCATGATGCTGTATCAGACATTGTTTATCCGAAAGGAGCACTAACCCCGCACATAGTTTTCATATCATGCGCCTCAAAGAAATAGGGATTATCCTCGTATTGCTCTCTGCCATTCCTGCCCATGCACAGTTGGCTATAGGCAGTTGGCGAGACCACTTCTCATACAATAACGCCCTCTCATTGGCTGTTGGCAATGGCACAGTTTACGCAGCATACCGCAATGCGATAAGTTACCACACCATAGCCAGCGATGAAATCGGACGCATTAACAAAGCAGGTTCATCGACGGGTGATGAACCCCTCTCGGATGTAGGCATCATGACAATCGCATGCCATCAGAACACCTTGGTAGTAGCCTACGACAATTCAAATATCGACATACTGCAAGAGGGGCGGACTTACAATATCTCCGATATTAAACGGCTATCAAATGCTGGCGACAAAACCATCTACGGAATTGATTTTTACGCAAACAACGCATACATTGCCACAGGATTAGGCATTGTGGTAATTGACCTGAACCGCCATGAAATTGTATCCACCTATCCGATCGGTTCCGCTACCAGTCCAAACGCTGTCAAAGCTATTGCCATCGATTATCCCACCATCTACACAGCAACAACACAAGGGCTATACTCAGCATCACTCACAGATAAACACTTGAATATCAATACTCATTGGACACTGGACACTACTGTAGCATTAGCACACCAAAATATAGCCACTTTGGCATGCGACAACAATACATTGGTAGTACTGACCGAAACTTTCGATCCATTAAACCGAATGCTTTACTATGGCTCACCCAAATCTGGATTTGCCTTAATTGACAGTGGAGACATTCAATCAGTTCGGCTAAGAGGGAATCTCATCACAGAATCCACACCCGATGGTGTCAAATTGCTTAACTGCCAAGGAGCGACAGTGTATCAGATGCACCAGTTTGAGTATGGCGAAATAATTGCTAACGATGCCATTGTCTGCGACAACGGTTCTATCTATGTAGCACACGATTGGGCTGGTCTGCTTCTACTCAACGAGACAGGCTGTTCGGTTGACTTCGCCGAAGGAAGTTATACAGCGAGGGACACACTAAGTAATGGTATCTATTTGTCGCCCAATGGCAACGTGTCCGACAACGTATATAATCTCACTGCCTATGACGACAACGTTTATCTCTCACCAGGCGGACTTAGTTCTGTGAGCAGTCTATACATTCCCGCATCGGTATATATCTATCACAATAGTAACGGCAAATGGGACCAGCTGGACAAACGCGTCCACCTGATAGACACCCTAACCGATGTATTATGCGTAGCCGTTGATCCCAAACAGCCCAACCACCTTGTCGCAGCCTCATGGAATTATGGCATTATTGACATCTGGGATGGCAAACCTACGCTAATTAGTAATGAGTCCAATAGTCAGGGTGCCATACAAGCCTACATCCATGACGGGTGGCGAAGCATTAGGACTGGTAGTGTAGCCTTTGACGCTGACGGCAACCTATGGGGATGTCAGTCGCTGGTCGATAACGGGCTGTTTGTACGCTATGCCGATGGGACATGGAATAGTTTCAACACAACGCCAATCGTAGGCGGAGATGAACTGACAAATATCCTTTGCGATAGTGTGAGAGGATACAAATGGCTATACGGCCGCGCCAATAGAATTTATGTACATGATGGTGCTGGACAGATGGCCTATGTCAATCCCAATCACGGAAGCCATCTGCAAACAAATAGTGTCAACAGCGTAGTTCAAGACAGGTCAGGCGATATCTGGATTGGAACCAACAAAGGCATCAAAGTCATCTACAATGCCCAAAACATGTTTGATAATGGCGGTCAGGGTGAGGAAGCTCCTGTCAACTGCTCCAATATCGTGATATCCAACGGTGATTTTGTAGAATACCTGATGGCATACGAGAATATCAGTTGCATTGCCGTTGACGGAGCCAACCAGAAATGGATAGGGACTCAATCTGGCGGTCTGTACCTTATCAGTGCCAACGGCTTGGAAGAGTTGCATCATTTCACCACCGCCAACTCGCCACTGCCCTCAAATCATATTCTCGCTATCACCGTACAGCCTAACAGCGGAGAGGTGTTTATTGGTACTGACCATGGTACTGT
>JAGHVA010000128.1 GCA_018064565.1 Candidatus Colimorpha onthohippi | reverse complement strand
GTGCTCATGACCTCCCTTTGGTCGGTTCATGACCTCCCTTTGGTCGGTTGGGCTATGAAGGTCATTGGGCTTTCAGCCCGTTTTATCGGACAACAATATTTTTGATCAAACACCCAGGGTGCCACTTCGCTCTGCCCTGGGCTATGGAGGTATAAGCCTTTCAGGCTATATCCTTCCGACTTTGCTGTGAAAGAACACAAAACAGCTAAAGCAGCACTTACTCCTTTACGAATAGGAGCCAAGGGACTTTGTCTCCTGTTGCGTGAGTGAGTTCCGTGGTGGAATGCATGAAGTGCAATTCTCCGTCGGCCGAGCGATAGTAGCCGTAGTCGTGACCGCCGGTGATGTATATGGCGTCGATAAAGCCATATTCGCGCAGTGCGTCGGCGAAGTCCCACATCGTCTCTTTGTGGCGCGTCTCGATGAACATAATCTTTTCGCTGTTGCCAATAACATATCTGCCTAAGGCGCGGCGTTCCACCTTGCCATGCAGGTAGAACTCGTGCGGCAGCATATAATCGGACACCAGCACAAACTGGCGGAAGAAACAACCTCCGCAAGTCTTGACATAGTCCTTCACGTCGTTGCTTTGTGAAATGCCAATCACATACTTGCCGTTGGCACCTGCAAAATAGCCATAGCGGTATCCCTCTACGGAGGGTATCTCGTTGCCATCTACTACGAGGTCTCCGATGATGCTGTAGTCGGGATGGTAGTCGGAGCAACGGCAGTAGAAATACACATCCGAGTCGCAGACATCGGGCTCTGTCATCGAGATGCGTGCCTGGAGGCCGTGCAACTCGTATAGGTCCATCGCCACCCCGAGGATGCTGTCGCTCGTTATCGTAATTTCAGGCTGGGACGACTGGTGGTCTCTGGCAATCGAATAGGGGACATTTGCGCGTTGCAGTTTCATTATGTTCTCCTTTGGTGATGTGGAGATAGACACGTCCAATCGCTCCAACGAGAAATAGTGTACAACCTTAACGATACCTACCACGACTACCAATGCCACCAAAGCGAGGATTACCCATTTCCAGAAGCTTTTGTTTTTAGGCTTGGGGGTATCGCCGTCGTCGATTTCCACGACGATAATGGGTTTATCGCCGCTGGTTTGGCCTTCGACGGAAAGCTGTTGCTCGTCGATGATGATTATGTCTTTTTTTTCAGGTGTCATTTCTTATTTCCCTCCTGCTCTAATTGTGTTTTCAAAGTCTTTAGAGCCTCTTTGGAAGCCTTCAAGCAAAAGACGCTGCGCAGATGCTGACCGTTGAGTCGAAGTTCTTGCGCCGAAAGGTTGATGATTTGAATATACTGCTTATTCACGATAAGGCTTTTGCCCACACGCACAAAGGTGTTGCTTTGCAGCGAATGAAATACTTCGTCGAAATAATGGAGTTGGAAAGTCATCTTATAGGGCTTACCGTCAAAGAGATACAAGTCGGAATAGTTACCGTCGGCGGCGATGAAGATGATGTCGTCGGGGTGGACGCGCACCAGTTCGTTAGATGTGGAGATTTTTATCCATTCCATGGTTTGGAGCAGGCTTTACCGCTGCAAAAGTACGAATAAATCACCACATATTCCTCAAAAAAAATTACTGCACAAAAACTAATGGCATAGCCTGCCGGGAATATGTCCTATCTCACAACGTGGTTAAAGCAAGATATCGGCCACGCTCTTGTCCTTGGCGAACTTGCACACATCGATATTGTACGAGTACCCATTGATGTACCCATTGTCGCTATACTGCCATATCGTATAGCCTCTGACTCCAGGCCTTTCCGCATAATGCCCCAGGTAGATAGGACAATCCGAGACATTACCTTCGATAAGCGAGTGGTAAGAATTGCAAGAGCAGTAAACCATAGGCTTGCAACCGTATTCCTTCTCAAACAGGTTGACCAATTTCTTGATGTTGGCACGCATGGCGCGTAGCTGCTTCGTATTGTTGGTGTAATAATGGTCGATATGATACCCATTTCTGTTCTGGTTCAGTTCTACATCGATCATGGGTATGAGGTCCATCTCACTCATGGCAGTTACCTTTTTGAAGTATTCAAATTGACTGCTGGGTGTCGATACCATTCTGAAAAAAAGATAGGCACCTACCTTGAGTCCATTTTTTCGAGCCTCTCGGGAATTGTTTTCGTACTCGGAATCCATGAAGAAGTCACCTTCCGTGGCCTTGATGTACACAAACTGGAGGTCGTTGCCGACTGCCACTTTTTTCCAATCGATGTAGCCTTGGTGATGCGAGACATCTATTCCGTTGATTCTGCTCTTCTTCTTACGCTTTGTGGCGGGTAACCTTTCCGTTTTATTGGATTTGGAAACAGTTTCCGTTGACGATACATTTGGTGCTGGAATGGCACCTTTTGTCATTAGCAAATAACATAAGCCAAATCCCAGAGCTATGCCAGCCAGTGCGATAACAACATATTTCGTGATACGTTTTGACATGTGGTGAAGATTTTTGAATAACTGAGTAAAAACAAGTTTAGATTGTGGATGTAGCTAATAAAAACGCTTGTAAGCGTCCCGCATTATTTTTTACGATGCGAAAGCAAGATGTCGGCCATGCTCTTCCCCTTGGCGAATTTGCACACGTCGATATGGTGCGGGTATCCCTTGATGGTGCCCTTATCGCTATACTGCCATATAGTATAGTTTTTGACGCCAGGCTTTTTCGCATAATGTCCGAGGTAGATGGGGCAATCCGAAACATTACCTTTGATGAGCATATTGTAGGAGCAGCAAGTGCAGTAAATCATAGGCTTGCAGCCGTATTCCTTCTCAAACAGATTGACCAGCGTCTTGATATTGTCACGCATGGCACGGAACTGTTTCTTATTGTTGGTGTAGTATTTGCCGATATGCCATCCCTTTTTGTCTTTATAGAGCTCCACGTCGATCATGGGTATGAGGTCCATCTCTTTCTTGACGGTAGCCTTCTTGAAGTTTTCAAATTGCTTGCGAGGCGACGAAGTCATGGTAAAAAAATGATAGGCTCCCACCTTGAGACCGTATTTACGAGCCTGCCGAGAATTTTTTTTATACATAGAATCCCTGTGAGTAGCACCTTCCGTGGCCTTGATATACACAAAATGGAGGTCGTTGCCGGATGCCACTGCTTTCCAATGTTTGTCTATCGGATTATGGTGTGAGACATCGATGCCGTCTATTCCGTTGCTTTTCTTCTTTGGAGGTATTGACCTCTCCGTTTCGTTGGATTCGGAAGCAATCGCAATTTCTGGTTTCAGTAGATAATAAGACATGCCAAAGCCCAGAGCGAGACCCGCCAGTGCGACAACAAGAGATTTTGTGATATTTTTTGCCATTATGATAAAGGATTTATTTTTGATTAATACAAAAGAACTATTGTCTTGCGACAGAAATATTTATGATTTTTTGGAATTTCTAACCTTGGTAACTATGTAATCAATACCGATGACAAGGTTATTAAAAGCCATAAAGGGAATGATGCATAACAAAAAAAACAAGAGCAATTCATCCCCGCCTATATCGGGTACATTCCAACCCAGCAGGCACACAAGAAATAAAACAACCAAGAATAGCTCAATGGCGACGCTCCTGAGACCGAGATATTTGTTGAACCTTTTTATATGTCTGCTATCGAAGTTGTAGTTATAGAAAAACGCAGGAAAGATAAAAAACAATATAATTGCTAATAATATAGGAACTAATATTATTAAGTCTGAGTCATCGTACACCAAAAATATTGCAATCATTATGACGGCTATTATCTCCAACAGTAGCAGGGCGATTTTTGGGATGAGCCGTAATTGTGATATTGAATGTATGATTTTCATGGCTATTAGAGGTAATAATGCTGGTGTCGGACATCTGTCTGGCACCAGCTTATTTGCAATTGTTTATTCCTTAATTTCGGGTTCGTCGTGCGAAGGCTCGATGCTTTTCTTTTTCGTATTCAGGTTGAGCGACAGGTACATCACCACTCCGAGAACGACAAAGAGTCCCAGCGAGCCGAGCAGCAGTGCGATATTTTCGGCACTCAACAAGATGTAGATGAAGACGTCCACCAAAGTCATGAAGAGGCACACAGCCCATGCCACCTTGCTATTGTGCACGATAGCCTTGAGGTAGAGCGTGATCATGCCGATGATAAGCACGGCAGCCACGATATAGGCAGGGGTGAACCCGATCCACTCGCCGAGCGAGAGCAGCAAGAGGTAGAACAGCACCACGGCGAAGCCGATAAGGATGTAGTTGAGGTAGTTGATCTCGCTCTTCACGCTCATCTCGGCCACGAAGACGGCAATCATGATGAGGAAGATGACCAGGAAGGCATATTTCATGGCGCGGTCGGTCTGGGTGTATTGCCCGCCAAGCACGAGCAGACGGGTACCCACCGTGTTGAACTCAACACTGTTGCCTCTGGAGAAGAACGACTGATGCACATCGTCGCGGTTGACGCTGCTCACATCCCACGAAGCCGCAAAGGAGTTGTGCGACACTTCACGCTCGGAAGGAAGCACGATGCCGTTGAAGCTGGGGTGCGAGCAGTTGCCGCTGATGGTGATATGGCTTTTGTTACCGATGGGGGCGATGTTGAACTCCTCGGTACCCTTGAGGTCCACCTGGAAGGAGAAGTTCACCTCATAGCCTAACAGGCAGTTCAGGTCGAGCGTCTTGCAGAAAGTCTTGTCTTCAAATCTATATGCCGATCGTAGATTTCCGTTATAATTGTTGAACCTGCCGTTAAGCGTAGTCTTGATACCTCCAATCGATACCTGT
This sequence comes from Candidatus Colimorpha onthohippi, assembly GCA_018064565.1. GTDB lineage: Bacteria > Bacteroidota > Bacteroidia > Bacteroidales > P3 > Colimorpha > Colimorpha onthohippi. The sequence goes on along the minus strand of JAGHVA010000128.1, from coordinate 2,731 downwards.
ATATCTTTGCCGAGGCCTTTGCTGTCCGACACCGAGACGATGAGTTGGGCGCGAGACCAGTCACAGAAGCATAAGTACTGCTCCGCATGAATCGAAGTCTTCCAATTCTTGAGGTCGAAGGTGCCCTTGCCGCTGACACCCGACCGGTAGGCATTGACGTCAAACAGGCCGCGGTGCAACTTCTCGCTGTTCAGCTCGGCGTTCACCTCCAACGAGTCGGGGAGGATGTACAGGCACGAGAAAGGCACGGTGTCGCCAGTCTTGATTAGCGGCACGCAAATCACGGGTCCTGTCACTGTCTGCGACCCGCCCCACGACTCCTTCACTTCCGTCATCGCCTCTTGGGCGAGTTCGCCACGACTGTTGACCACTTCTTTTACGATGAGGCTCAAGAGCCAAAAAAAGATGCACATGGCACCGATGATTAGACCTTTGTTGAATTTCTTTTCCATAATGATAAAGTTTTAATTGGTTGGTGATTGACGATGCAAAGATAGCACGACTGTCCGTGACGGACAAGCAAACGAATCACCAATGTATAAAACGTTCGGTTTATTATGTGAAATGATATGTGGGTGTGTGTAATGAACCCCAAGAAAGGGCCTATAAGAGCAAAAAATGACGTTTTAGGAGTCAGGAATGGTCGATTTCGGGTTCCGAACGCAACAATAAAGACTCGCAAATATGTTAATGAAGCAGAAACACGAAGATGGGATGTTGAATATCAAGCAGACCCTATTAAACAGCAAACGCAAAGGTACAAAAAAAACAGCAACACCCTGAAGCAAAATCAAAAAACGATACAAAATACAAGAAATTCATAGAAAAGATGTATCTTTGCAGTTTACAATCGAAAATCATAACAGTATATAAATTTAACAATCAATTCTTTGCAATGAACATTACAAGAGAGAACTTGAGCGATCTCGAATTCTGTATCAAGATTGATATTGAAGAGAGCGACTACACCGAGAAGGTGACCAAAAAACTGAAACAGTACAGACAGCAAGCCAATGTGCCTGGTTTCCGTAAAGGCATGGCTCCCATGGGCATGATTCAGCGTATGTATAAAGGGGCTGTTACTGCCGATGAGGTGCAGAATGTGCTCAACGAGTCTCTTTACAACTATATTAAAGACGAGAAACTTGACATCGTAGGTTCGCCCATAGCCAACTACGAAAAGACTCCGACCGCAGACTTTGAAAAAGAGAGTGCGTTCACGTTTTACTTTGATGCAGCGCTAATGCCAAAAGTTAATATCGATTGGAGCAAGGTAGATGTGAAACATACCGAAATAAAGGTTGAGAAAAAAGAGGTAGATCGCCAAATAGAGAGCATGCAGAATCAGGCTGGCAAATTTGAGACTCCCGACGAATTGACCGAAGAGTGCAACGTGTATGGCAAGGTAGTGGAGCTTGACAAAGACGGTAAAGTCAAAGAAGAGGGCATGAGCTGCTTTACCTCATTTGAGGTTAAGAGCATCAAAGACGATGCAATCCGCGCCGAGTTTGTAGGCAAGAAGAAAGAGGACAAAGTTGTATTTGCCGCCAATAAGGCATTCAGCGCTGCCGACATAGAGCAGAACTTCCGCATGGACGCCGAGGCTGCCAAGAAATTCAAATCGACCGTTGAACTGACTATCAGTGGTTGCTCGCATATTACGCCACACGAACTTGACGAAGAGTTGTTCAACATGTTCTACGCAGGCAAAGAGATTAAGACAGCCACCGATTTTCGCAAGGCTGTAACCGCAGATATCGAAAAAAGCTATGCCGACCAGAGCGACATATTGTATGCCAATCAGGTTCGCAAACAGTTGATAGAACATTTTGATGCAGCGATACCCGAGGCCTTTTTGAAACGCTGGATATTAAGTCGCGACAACAACAAAGAGTTGACCGCAGAGAAGTTAGACAGCGAGTGGAACGAGAACTACCTGCCATCGATTAAATGGGAGTTTATAGCGGCAGAGCTCAACAAGATACAAAGCCTTGACCCCACTCACGATGAGTTGCTCGAAGAGTGCAAGAACATACTCCGTTCGCATGGAGCAGGCACTGGAGAGAACAGCGAAGATCAGGAGAAACAACTCACCCAAATGGCCGAAAGCGTCATAAGCGATTCTAAGAACACCGACCGCATGTACGACCAGATCTACCACCGCAAGCTTGTAGCTCTGCTTAAAGAGCAAGCCAAACCAGAAACCGAGAAAATCACATTGAAAGAGTTTGAGACACGCGCCAAAGCGTAATCAATGTATAATCTCATAATCCAAAACGACAGCCGCAACCATCCGATTGCGGCTGTCGTTTTTATTTATTAGTCCGCTAAACGGGCTGAAAGTCCGATAGCATACATAGCCCAAGCGACCCGCCTGCCCCGCCTGCCCCGCCTGTGGGCGGACAGGTCGGCGGACAGGTCGGCGGACAGGCCCAAGGGAGGTCATAAGCACTGCTTAATAATAAATTTCTGCGAATGATGGCAAGCGAAGCGATGCCTTGGGTAGTGCGGATAGTTTGTGTGGTTTCGCCCTGAAATGGCAAAAATAATGGTACTGAGCATATTGAATAGACTTTTGCCCTTACAGAGCGTTCCTAATCAACACCAATCTCCCCCCCCAGGGTGCCGCTTCGCTCTGCCCTGGGCTATGTAAATATAAGCCTTTCAGGCTATTTCTGACAAACTAAGTTCTATACTATGTGTGTGTACTACAATCTACTGAAAATAAGAT
>JAGHVA010000103.1 GCA_018064565.1 Candidatus Colimorpha onthohippi | reverse complement strand
TATAATGATTTACTTACAAATAGTGTGTGTGAATCATGAAAACTGGAAATAGCGTTTTCGAATGCTCCATTCGTAGATTATCCAAGCAATAAAGTATCCGTTGCTGACAATCTGATATATCCAATTCCATGGTGTTGGTATTGATATAAATATCGCCACGATAGATATAATGATGTCTGCTCCGAATAGCCAATCCCACCAACCTTCTCGGTCGGCAAATGTGACGGTAGTGTCGCCCTCCATTGGTATAATAACGCTTCGTGTGGCATAAAACCAAGGTAGCATGCTTTGAATAGTTAGTTCATACTGTCCAGGCAATAAATTTATTGCCACTCGGGGTTGGTTCATTATTCCTACAAACTGTCTATTGATGTAGATTTTGTGAGGAACACGGGCCATCAGACCTTTTGATTTTGACGATATTATTAGCATGGAAATGGAAAAACAGAAGCAAAGGCTGCCTCAATGAGAATGAGAAAGGCAGCCTTTGTGCCTATTGCCCAATTAAATCATCATAGCAAGCCGCGGTTGCGGAGCAATGGTTTTACATCGGGATCTTTTCCTCTAAACTCGCGGTACATCGTCATGCAGTCGCGGCTGTTGCCACTTTCCAGTATATGGCGGAATTTTTTTGCGAGCTCAGGGTTAAAGAGGTCTCCGCTTTCTTTGAAGGCCTCAAACGCATCTGCGTCGAGCACTGCTGTCCAAGTATAACTATAATAACCGGCGTCATAACTATTCATGAAGATGTGTTGAAAATAATGACTTTTGTAGCGAGAAATGATTTGAGGTATGAGTCCTAAACGCTTCATAGAGGCGTTCTCAAAATCCGTCGCAACGATTGGTTGTTGTTCGCTTAGCGAATGGTAGTCCATATCCAGAAGCGAAGCTGCCAACAGCTCGGTATTGATAAATCCTTGACCGTAAGTCTGTGCAGCGGCAATTTTTGCGATAAGTGAGTCTGGGATAGACTCTCCCGATTTATAATGTTTGGCGTATTGCTTCATTACTTCAGGATGGCGGCACCAATTCTCCATAATTTGCGAGGGCAACTCAACAAAGTCGCATGGTACAGCAGTGCCAGATAGTGTCTGGTAAGTGCATTTGCTCAGCAATCCGTGGAGGGCGTGACCGAATTCGTGAAACAGGGTCTCGCTTTCATCAAAGGTTAGGAGAGAAGGCTTATCTGCGGTTGGTTTAGTAAAATTGCATACCACTTGGATGATGGGAATCACGTTTTTGCCGTTGGCATCAATATATTGATTGCGGAAAGAGGTCATCCAAGCACCGCTACGTTTGCTTTCGCGGGGGTAGAAATCCATATATAGGATACCAATTACTTCTCCATTGTCGATTACCTCGTAAGCCTGAGCCTCTGCGTTGTATGTAGGTAGTTGCTTGTTAAGCCGAAACTGTAGGCCATAAAGTTTTGTTGCTACGCCAAAGGCTCCGTCAAGCACACCGTCAAGTGAGAAGTAAGGACGGATCTCCTCGTCGTTGAGCGCATATTTGGCTTTGCGGACTTTCTCGCTGTAGTAGCGCCAATCGCAAGGCTCCAAATCAAAGTGGTCGCCTTCATCTTTTACGATATCCTGATATTCAGCACATTCTTGTTTCGCTTTTTGTAGAGCAGGTTTCCAGATTTGTAGCAGCAGGTCATATACGGCTTTGGGAGTCTTTGCCAATCGATCGTCAAGTACAAAGTCAGCATGAGTCTTGTAACCCATGATATGGGCGCGTTCAATGCGCAGATTGACAAGGGAGTCAATGATTCCAGAATTGTCAAATTCACCACCATTGCATCTGTTGGCATAGGCGTCCCACATCTTTTTGCGAAGGTCGCGGCGGCTGCTGTTGGTCATGAAAGGTTCCCAGCTGGGCATTTGTAGGCCAAATACATATTTCCCTTTAGTTGATTCGTTGGCATCAGCGGCTTCTTTTGCTGCGGCAATCTGGTCGGTTGTGAGTCCGTCTAAGTCCTCTTTCTCTAACACCAATTGAAAGGCATTGGTGGCTTTCAGCACATTTTGACCAAACCGTAGCGTCAACGATGCCATCTGTTCATTTATCTCACGGAACCGTTTTTGATTTTCAGCGGCCACATTGGCACCGCCACGTACAAATCCTTTGTAAGTCTCTTCCAGTAGTCGAGCCTGCTCTTCATTCAATCCCAAACTATCGCGCAATTCATATACAGCCTTGACACGTGCGAATAGATCCGCATTTAGGTATATGTCATCGTTGTGAGCAGTGATACGTGGCATCACTTCGTTGGCAATTTGCTCCATCTCATCGTTACTTTCGCACTCGTTGAGGTTGAAGAAGATGTTGCAGATATTGTTGATCAATTCTCCGCTGCGGTCTAAAGCTTCAATGGTATTGGCAAACGAAGGTGTCTCGGGATTGTTTATAATGGCGTCAATCTCAGCTTTATGGATTGCCATAGCGGTGTCAAAAGCTGGTAGGTAATGTTCGGCTTTGATTTGCTTAAAATCGGGAATTCCATAAGGTGTGTTCCATTCAGAAAGCAGAGGGTTCGTCATGATTTCCTTGTTTTTACAGCCTGCCAGCAACAAGATGGCGGCCAAGGTGGTTAATAGGATTTTTTTCATAATTATGTGTTGTATGGATTATTCTTATTCTGATTGTTGTTGGTTGCCGATAGCTTGCATCACCTGTTCAAATGTCTCGGCACTCAGTTTTTTGGCTATGATAATATTTTTCTCGTCCAACAAGTAAATCTGGGGGGTGGAGGTGATGTCATATACATCGTGCCAATCTACATTGGCTTCACCTCCATCAAGGTGTAACCATTTTTGAAGTCCTTTTTCGGAGATGAAATGGCGCCATTTCTCTTTTGTGGCTGCATCTGGTTCAGACAAGATGGCATACGCGCCGATGTCATATCGTTGTGACAGTGTTTTGTACTTGTTGTATAACTCGGGGATAGCGGTCTGACAGTGCCCACAAGAGGGCGACCAGAATATCAACAACTTGTATTTGTTTGGCATTTGGTGTAGAGAGTGAGGTACATGCAGTGTGTCAAACAAAATCAGTTCGGGTGCTTCCTTACCAACCAAAATACGATCCCACCGAGAAGCCCGATCTACCTCGGTCTCAATGCCAGATGGAGTCATCCACCATGCTGCACCTGTGGCGTAATACCGTTGTATAAGGTGCACATAAACAGCATCATATACCATTATGTTGCTTTGCAGATAGTGCTCGGTGAGCCAATGTAGTAGCCAATGGAAATTTTGGCGTGAGGCACGGGTGCGATCCAGCAGTGAGTCGAGTAGTGGACATATTATTTCGGGAGGTACCCCCATCAGTGATTGGTTTACATAATTGTCCATGCGCTGGTAGAATACCGCTTGTGGAGTTCGGACTAAAAAGTCGTCATCCAGAGGCATGTTGTCAAAGCAGTGTCTCACATAGTATTCCCATCGGCTGCGGTTGTCCATGAGGTGTCCTGCTGAATCGATGGTGGGTACTTCAATCTCTTTAGTTGACAGCATCATTTTAGAAATCATGCGCTGGGGGTTGCGGGCAATAAAATCACGTTTCAAACTGTCCATGGTAAGACTCAACTGGCGGCGGTAGGACGCATAGGCTATAGAATCTTGTGTTGTAGGTTCTGGAATAGCGAGTTGAGCTTGGTGGCTTAGTTTGTGAAATTGGTAGAAGCACTGGTTCTCTTCTGAACCCTTTACCTTCATGTGCTGCATCCAGTCAGCCTGATCAGTCTCAAATTCAAAAAATGGATTTTCGTGATATACAACAAACTCCACATATTGACCGCTGCCAGATGCAAAAAAATACAGACCAGGGTACAATGTGTCTGTGGTGCTA
>JAGHVA010000123.1 GCA_018064565.1 Candidatus Colimorpha onthohippi | reverse complement strand
CACCCGACCGTGCTTTTGATATCATGGTCAACCACTGGTATCTTTATCAAGTGTGCTCGTCGCGTCTCTTCGCCCGCGCTGGCTTCTACCAGGTGGGCGGTGCTACTGGATTCCGCGACCAGTTGCAAGATGTTATGGGCATCCTCTACACCGACCCCGCCTATGCTCGTCGGCAGATTCTCGACCATGCCGCACATCAATTCGCTGAAGGCGACGTGCTGCATTGGTGGCACGAAAGCATACTGCTCGGTTCGCGCACTACCTTTAGCGACGACTATCTGTGGCTCGTCTATGTAACCTACCAGTATGTGCAGGTAACGGGCGACACCACTATCCTTGATGAGGTGGTTTCCTTCTGCCAAGCCGATGCCTTGAACCCTGGCGAGGCGGAGCGTGGCATGCGCTACACCACGGGCAAACACCTTGGCAACCTCACCGAAGGGTGTAATGCAGATGGTGGCGATACCTCTTTCCCTCCGCATTCTTCCATATTCGACCACCTGCGTCTCTGCATCACCCGTGCTCTGTCGCGTATGGGTAGCCACGGGCTGCCACTAATGGGTTGTGGCGACTGGAACGACGGCATGTCCGCAGTTGGTATCCATGGCCGCGGCGAGAGCGTGTGGGTGGCTTTCTTCTTGGTCGATCTCGTGCCAAAATTCGTCGAGCTCTCCCGACTGGTGGAACGTACCGACGAGGACTTCAACGCCAATCTCATGCAACAGCGCGAAACGCTTATCCACAACCTGCAAGAAAACGCTTGGGACGGTGCTTGGTTCCTCCGTGCCTACTTTGACAACGGCGACCCTATGGGTTCGCGCAACAACCTCGAATGCCAAATCGACCTCATCTCACAAGCGTGGGCTATCCTTACCGACACCGCTACCGAGGATCAAAAACGCTCCATATTCAAAGAGTGCGATACCCGTCTCGTCAACCGCGAACATGAGATAATACAACTGCTTACACCTCCCTTTAAGCATTCGCGCAACAACCCCGGCTACATCTGCGATTATCCTATCGGCGTGCGCGAAAACGGTGGTCAATATACCCATGGCGCTTTCTGGTATATCCAGGCGTTGCTCAAAGAAGGACATTACGACGAAGCCTACTTCAACTATTCTATTATCAACCCCATACATCGTACCTCTTCGCTGGCCGATGTGCTGAAATATAAGGTAGAACCCTATTGTATTGCTGCCGACATATACAGCAACCCCCAATTCCCAGGCCGCGGTGGCTGGACGTGGTACACAGGCTCCGCCTCATGGGCTTACAAGACGGCTGTCGAAAACATACTCGGCTTCCACAAGCAGGGCAGCACTGTCACCTTGCAACCTCGTATCCCGTCCAGTTGGCAAAGCTTCACGCTTAGATACCGCCTCTCTACAACAACCACCTATACCTTTATCGTGGGAGAGTCTGCAACGGTATTAAGTGAGAAGACTTTGGATGCTGTAACCGTAAAAGTTGGAACGCCAATAAAACTCATCGACGATGGCAAAGAGCATGTGGTGTTAGTGTTGAATGACGATAAGTAACTATTTTGAATTTCGACCGTTTCAATAAAGGAGATTCCCGAAAGAGAATCTCCTTAGCTGGGAAAGCATTACACTAACCCCACCCATTGGACTGCACGTTACTGCGTCCGCCTTTGGCTGTCGAACTTTAGCACTGCAAAGATACAGCTATTTCTCAATTATTACTGTCCGCTAAACATTGAATCACAAAAAAACAAGAATGGGCTGATTTCATTTTGTGGAGTCAGCCCAAATTGTTACCTTTGTTTCTGCTAT
>JAGHVA010000134.1 GCA_018064565.1 Candidatus Colimorpha onthohippi | reverse complement strand
TATAAGGGCAGTATCTATATCTATCATCCCGATACGGCTGCGGTGTATGAGACTGCAGGTTGCGACAGCGTAGTGTTCCATGGCAATACGTTCCGCAGTTCGGCAGTTGATTCTGTCGTGGTTGCAAATGCCGTCGAAGGAGTTTGCGATAGTGTCTATCCTGTCAATATCACGATTCGTTACAGTAATGGTAACCTTTATAACGAGGTGGCTGTTGATTCGTTCAAGTGGCGTGGCACTACCTACTACCAGACGGGCGATTATTATGAGCATTATACCAATGCGGCAGGTTGCGACAGCATCGATACGTTGCGGCTTGAGGTGTCGCACCCATCTTGTTTGAATGTGTATGACACGGTTATTGATACAGTATGTAAGTCGAAGTTCTGGATGGGCAATAGTTATGCCTCCTCTGGTATATTTACACATATATCGTCCAAGGCCGTCCAGAATCGTTGCGATAGTGTATATACGTTAAAGCTTACGGTATATAACGATTCGTTTGCAGATGTTCAAACGGTGTCATCGTGCGAGACTTACACATGGCGAGATCGTGATTATGCGACTATCGGTCTTTATTACGACACATTGAGAGGTGCTGTTCATGGCTATTGTGATAGTATCTTTACGTTGAATTTGACTCTGGGTACAGCTTTGGTTCTGTATGATACGGTTACGGCTTGCGACTCGTTCTATTGGAACCGCTCGCACCAAACATATTATGAGTCAGCTAATGACATTGTGTTTACCTATATTGCCTCATCGATAGTAGTCTGCGACACCGATTTCCATCTTTGTCTCAAAGTTAATAAATTCCAGCCGAAGGTGTTCGATTCGGTGGTGTGCGACAGCATTCGTTTTAACAATCGCACCTACACAGTAAACGGTACCTATTTCTTCCCAGTTCTGGATTCTAACAACTGCTCGGGTATTGATACCATGCATCTCACAGTTAGGTATTCGTCTGGTTCGGAGATGACTATCAATACTACGTTCGAGAAGTATCGTTGGGTTGGCCATACTGCCCATTATCCTGATTCGCTGGTTTCAGGCGTCTATTATGACACACTCGTAAATGCCATGAATTGCGATTCGGTAGTAACGCTCAATCTTCACGCTGGCGCAGCTTGTCGAACCAATACGTCCGACACGTTTGCGACTTGTTGTGATTCGATGATATGGCACGACACGCCATGCAAGCGTTCGGATACCTATCGTACTACATTGCAAAACCGTTGGGGATGCGACTCTATCATAACGCTTCACCTTACGGTCAAGCAGACGCCTCCATTACAGGTTACTAACGATACTTGTGTTGTGCCTGGCAATCCTGTCCAGTTGCATGCCTATGGAGCAGACTTCTATGAATGGTCGCCCGCCTATGGCCTCTCTTCCACTTATTCAAGCAGTCCTACGGCTGCGGTATGGCAGGATACTCGCTATTATGTGCAGGTAATAGGCTATGCATCAGGAGCCAACTTGATCAATAACGGCAATTTTGAGCAAGGTAATAAGTATTTCACATCGGGCTATTCGTATGCCTCTCGCTCTGGAAGTAGCGCACTTTGGGCAGAGGGCAAATATGCTATTGGTACCAATGCTAACGATTATCATAGTAATTTTAATGCAACACGGGATCATACTACGGGATATGGTAAGTATATGATTGTTAATGGTGCAAGCGAGCCGGGTCGCACGGTGTGGTCCACAACGGTATCCGTAACACCAAATACAGACTATGCTTTCTCCACTTGGGCTACTACTTTGGCTTCGTCTGGTCGTAATGCTTCCTCGCAGTCGTTGGTATTCATTCCAACGGACAACAACAGAATCCCATCGTGGGGCAGTTATGACGATTGTGGAAGCATTAGAGAGGGCGTAAATTACCTCTATGTGTATTCCGACCTTAACCTCCATGTGTACGATACCATGAAGTTCTCATCAAGACTGCGCAACTGCAGTCCAGAGAACACTATCGTAGGTTCGTTCACATTGACACAATATTTCCCAGATAGAGATACGAATAGTTACTGCTACACATTCTACGATTCAATCAATAATGTGGCGTATGATATCAGTCGTTCTACGCCTATCCCAGGCACCGATATCAACTCTATAAGCGGTACGTTCCGTTATTACGATGAGGTAACGCATGAGTATTATGATTACGACGACGCTTTAGGTGCGTTGCAGTTTTCTATCAATGGTCAGCAGTTGGGTAGTGTGTTTACCCCATCGCCCACAATGGGTCAGTGGAAACAGTTCTACCAAGTCTGGAACTCAGGCAGTAACACTTCGGCAACCATTACGTTGCTCAATCAGAGTGTTGTGGCTTCGGGCAATGACTTCGGTATTGATGATATTGTCTTTGCGGAGCTGCTATGTCCCGCTATCGACTCTGTCTATATCCACGTCTCACATTTCGACACTATCGACACTACGGTTTGCGATCAGTTTGTCTGGATGGATTCTACGTACGATGTTTCGGGTGTTTATACGCAGCATTTCCGTGGTACGCATTGGTATGATAGTGTGGTTACTTGCAATCTCACGGTCAACAATACCGTCAAAACTACAGTCTATGAGCAAGCATGCGATACCTTCACATGGCATGGTTACACCTTTGATCATCCTACTTCAGCGGCTGTTCAACCCGAACAGGTGTTCACTATCTCAGGTGGTGCGGCTAATGGGTGCGATTCGGTAGTTACGCTCAGTCTCGACCTCCGTAAGCATGTCCGCATGCACATGGATGTCCTTACCTGCGAGAATCTCACCTGGCGTGGTCATGTGTATGATTCTAATGGCGTATATGCTGACACGGTGGCTCGTGTTGTTGACGAGTTCTGCGATTCTATCTATTTGCTTGGCATGACGTTCCACGAAGGCAACAATATGGCAGTTCGCGATACGGTGTGTAATTCTAAACATTGGAACGGCAACAGTTACACCTCTTCTGGCACCTTCTTGTTTGCTTACAATGGATTGAATGGTTGCAACACGGTGGATACGCTATATCTGGTGGTATATAACGATTCAATTGTTACCACGGACACTGCCATTTGCGATGGCAATTCGATTACTTGGCGTTCTACTCAGTATAGTGAGTCAACCAGTAAGCAGGAGGTGGAGACGAATGCAGTTCAAGGTCGTTGTGATATAATTCATCAGTTGCATCTTGCCGTCAATCCGTTGAATTATACATCAGACACGGCTATCGTATGTCATGACTACACTTGGGCTGTTTCGGGCAACACTTATCGTAGTTCTGGTGTGTACTTCGATACTACAGCCGCTGAATCTACGACAGGATGTGATACGGTGCGTATGTCGCACCTGACGGTTTATGATACAGTTAAGACCGTGGATAATGTCGCAGAATGCAACACCTTTGCTTGGCGCGGCCGTTTGTTGGCTACATCCAGTATCGGTGAGATAGAGTCAGCTATTATCTTGTCTGGTACAGATACAACAATCACTGACACAATCAAAAACGCAGTGGCAGGGTATTGCGACAGTATCTATACGCTGAATCTTAATCTGGCTTCCGCTACCCATCAGGTGGATTCTCAACAGTCATGTGTTGGATATTCATGGAACGATAATTACTATGAAACTTCAGGTAGTTATACTCATGGTTATATCAATGAGTTTGGCTGTTTCAGTGTGGATACGCTACATTTTACACGTCTTGAAAACGGTGTGAATAGTATTAGTGAATTGGTAGAGGCAACCAGTTATCAGTGGCACGGCCGTACGTTGACCGAAGCTGGCATCTATGCCGATACCAATTACTTGGGACAAAAGGCTCAGAACGGTTGCGATAGTATCGAAATCCTCTATCTGTCAATGGGT
>JAGHVA010000070.1 GCA_018064565.1 Candidatus Colimorpha onthohippi | reverse complement strand
ATCATGGCGTTGTGGTGGAAGAGGTGCGGTATTGTATCCAAGTAGTCTCGATAGTTGTCGGTATAGGCGTTCTGTATGTCTTGGTCGTGGTTCTTCAGTTCTATAAAGATGAGTGGCAAGCCATTCACGAAGCACACCACATCGGCCCGACGGCGGTGGATGGGGCCCTTTATCCACAGCTCTCTTACGGCAATAAACTCGTTGTTATCTACCTTGGCAAAGTCCAGTACGCGGGCGCGCACCTGTTCTGTCTCGCCGTTGGACTTCAGGTGCGTTACTGGTACACCATCGCGCAGATACTGGTATTTTTCTTCGTTTATCTGCATCAGCGTCTGGCTGCTCATGTAGTTCGTCAGGCGCTCTATGGCCTCTGTCAGCTGCTTGTCTGTCATCCATGGGTTGAGGCGTTTCAGTGCCATACGCAGATGGCGCGTCAGCACCACCTCCTGCTGGCTCTTGCGGCCGAGGGTGCCCTGTTCGCCAAGTACCTCGCTGTCGAAGGCATACACACTCTTCCAGCCGAGCTCATTTTCCAGGAGATCGGCTGTCGATTTCTGTATCAGCAGGTCTTCGCTATAGTCTTTTGCCATGGTTGCTTGTTGTTTGTTATCTTATGGATGTTATTGTTCTTTTTCAGTGGCTTATGCCACTGACACTGGGGCTTTTGCCTCCTGTGCGGCAGGCGTCAGCCGTTGCCCCTGTGCGGCAGGCGTCAGCCGTTGCCCCTGTGCGGCAGGCGCCAGCCTGTCGTTTTTCTTCCTCCAGTTACCTGCATCGCGGTGTCGGCATCGAGGGTGCAGACGGAAGCGGCGAGGGTGTTGAGGTTATGGAAACGGGCGTAGTCACTATCGCCTTCCAAGTCTTCCGCCCATGGGGCGAGTATAAGTAGCGTGCCTGCCGCGCAGGCCTCGAAGCGGCTCTTCTCGGGCTTCCAGTATCGGCCGATGGGCTTGTCCTGTATGTGTATGAGGCGGTGGAGGTTGCTTATGCATTCGTTTTTGATGCGCTTCTCGCATTCGCTGATGCCTGGTGTTACGAGCACATCGCCCTGCTCGGCTATCTCCATCAGGCGCGCGTGCTCTTTCTGCCAGAACAGCGTCTGTTCCGTGGGGATTTTCGGCCGCCATCCACTGGTTTGCCCCTGTGCGGCAGGCGTCAGCCTGTCATCCACCATCTTCCTGTGGAAGAACACCTGCACCTTCTCTGGGTGTCTCAGCAGCATGAAGTTGCCGAAGGCGCCATAGCGGATGCCACCGATGACTACGCACAGCGATCGTTGCATCAGGTCGGGGCGCGTATGCATCACAAACCAACGATAGGGATTGGCATTGAGGTAGGCCTTCCAGTTCTTCAACTGCCCATCGCACATGAGGATACGGTCGTTATAGTTATCTTCAAAGAGGGGCGTCAGCCGTTGCCCCTGTACGGCAGGCGTCAGCCGTTGTCCCTGTGCGGCAGGCGCCAGCTGTTGCCCCTGTGCGGCAGGCGTCAGCTGTTGCCCCTGTGCGGCAGGCGTCAGCCGTTGCCCCTGTGCGGCAGGTGTCAGCCGTTGCCCCTGTGCGGCAGGCGTCAGCCTGTCGTTCATCATCGCATGCCATGCGCGAGTCACCCCGCCCTTGAAGGCGCTGACGATGGTGCCAAGGTGCTTTTGGGGTGGCAGGGGGCTGTTGATGCGGATGATGAGGTGGAGGTGGTCGGGCATAATACAGATGGGCTTCCACACCTCCACCATTGGGTAGATGGCGTGTATCTTCGGGAGGTCCTCGTTCAGCACCTTTAAGCCTAACGGCGAAAGCACCGTGGCAGGGCTGCCGCTGATGCTACCGAATACAGACATGCGCCCCTCCACGACGATGGTGACGAGGTACGTCCCCACATCGTTGTAGCGATGCTTCTTATGGCGGCGTTTCTGGTTATGTCCCGTATCGTATCGCCACCCGACGCCTTCTATGTATTTCGGTTTCTTCTCGGTCATAGGAGGGGCTGCTTATACTTCTATCTCACCACTCATCAGCTTGGGAAGCAAGCGGTCGCGGGCTTCGGTGAGGAGACGGAGTTGGGATTGGAGGGTGAGGATGCAATCTATTGTTTTAGATGTGTAGCTTACAAACTTCTCAATGACAGAATCACTTGCAACAACCATCTCTATATTATTTATGGCTTCTGGCTTCAAATGCAACACATTCACACCATTTGCTAAAGGTGCTATCTGTCTGCTTATATCACCATATCTCATCGCACAATACAAATAGACATTCGGCAATTTGAAAGAAACAAGTTTGATTAGGTCCATGGAAAATGTGGCAAGTTCCTTAAAATCTGGAATAAGAGCAACGCTTCCGACCAAACGTCTTTCTTGAGTCATGTCCGTAACACCCATAACCAAATTTCCTTTCACCAAGGTTTGATCTTCCTTAAATGAACCAAGGAAATGCTTTTCGGCATCACTCTTATAACCTCCAAAAGCTTGAATGTTTTTAAGATTTACCATAATTGTTCCTTCGTCTGAAAGTTCCTTCGATGTATAAGACTTTCCTCTAACAAAAGAAAACAACTCTCCCAGTTTTTTCTTTTCCCAACCTTCTGGGATGCCATCAATGATGGGGGTGTTTTCGTGTCCGGGAAAGTGGAGGTCGATGAACCATTCTTTGTAGAGTCGCTGGGCGGCTTCCTCCAATAACTTTATCTGCTTCTGATAGCTCTCTATCAATGAGTCGTAACGAGAGAGGATGGTCGCTATGCGGTGCTGGGTGGTGAGAGGGGGAATTATTACATCTAAAATAGCCAAATTATTTCTATTCAGTGTAGGAACAGCAGAACCTGTCATTGCTCTTGAAGGGTCAAAATCCTTCAAGAAGTAGTAAATAAATTTAGGATGATTTCCCTTAAAATCTTTTACGAACAAGGAAGTATTATGTGGCCAATAATCTGATTCTACGTATTGTACTTGTCCAATTGTACCAGAACGACCAGTTATAACACCAGGTCCTTTTTCTTTTGCAACATTATGATAACCCATGATAGAAGTTGATGTTATCACAGGGATATTACCATTCTTAAATTTTGCTTTTGGGAGATCATAACCTCTTTGGAGTGTAATTACCTCCCCTAATTTCACTTTCTTCCACTCACTCATACCTCGTCCTCTTTTATTTCATTTTCCCATTTGGCTTTTGCGACTTCAAGGGACTTTTGTATCTGTTGAACAAGAAGATCTCGCGGTGGCAACTCTGTCATATACTGCGCAACCTTAATTCCTGATTTGTCGAGCTGAAGAAGTTCGATCTGTTCCGCACTTCCTTCGGTACATAGCAAAAGCCCAAGAGGTGTTTCTTCCCCTGGTTCCATTTCGTTCTGTTCAAGCCAACGCAGATAGAGTTCCATCTGACCTTTGTATTGAGCCTTGAAACGACCGAGCTTCAAATCAATGGCTATAAGACGATGCAGTTTTCTGTGATAGAAGAGTAGGTCAAGATAGAAATCCTCACCGTCAATAATCATACGCTTCTGTCGCTCAGCAAAACAGAATCCATTTCCGAGTTCAAGAATGAATTGTTCCAAATGTGCGACAAGGCTATCTTCCAAGTCCTTCTCGCAGTACATGCCATTCAGTCCAGTAAATTCGAGGAAATAAGGGCTCTTGAATACCACATCTGGAGAAACAAGCTTGTTGTCTCTCACGTTGGCAAGTTCCTGTTTTACTACCTCTTCTGGTTTAGAGACTAATGCAGTACGCTCGTAAAGCATACCGTCAATTTCCTTACGAAGTCGGTTGCGCCCCCATAATTCATTTGCTGCTAATGTTAAGTAGAATTCTCTTTGCAATTCATCTTTGAGAGGAAGTACCTCTATGAAATGAGACCAACTTAATTTGGTCGCAAGTTGGGACACAATCTTCTCTTCTTTGATTTGTTGAGCAAATTGCATCATTCTTCGGACGTTTCGTATTTCAAAACCTTTATTGCCGTATAGTGCTTGCAATTGTGTCGCCACTTGCGACACAATCTGCTTTCCATATTCAGCTCGTTCATTACCAAGCACATCACGGTTGATTCGTTCACCTATATGCCAGTACATCATGGTAAGTTCATAATTGGCAGTAGATGCCACATGGATTCGTGCTTCGTCAATGATTTGGCGAAGGTCAGATATCAAATTACCAACTATTGTATCCGTTGGTAAAATATCGTTTGATGTTATTGGTTTTATCTCGTTTGACATTGCTTACTTCGTGTTGAGATTATTCCACTCCTTCATTATCTCGCTCATCAGGTTGTTGGCTTCTTGGTTGAGTTGGGAGAGCTCGGCGTGTATCTCGTTCATGCGCTGGTGGAAGTCAATGCCATCGTCCGCTGCCTCGGCTACGCCTACGTAGGCACCGGGGGTGAGGCTGTAGTTCTTCTCGCCTATCTCGTCGAGGGTGGCTATCTTGCAGAGGCCGAGTACGTCTTGGTACTCGCCTTCGGTGCCGAACTTGGAGGTGAGCCACTCGCGCTGGCGGGCGGTTTCCAAGAGGTCTTCGGCATCGGCGATGAGCTCGTTCTGCTCGCGCTCTGTCTGCTTCTTGCTTTTGCGGTCGGCAGCGGCGATGGCATCCTTGGCCGCCTGCTTGGCGGCGGCGAGTTCCGCCTCGCACTGCTGGAGCGTCTTGCCTGCGAGGGCTGCGTCATAATCGGCTATGAGCGTGCGGTACTTCTCCTGCTCGCCACGGTAGAGATGTACGATGGCTTGGAGGTTGCGGAGCTGCCACTCCGTCCACTCGTTGAGCGTGCGGTCAACCACGGTGTAGTAGTTGCGGGCATCGATAAAGAGCACGCGGTTTTTGTTCTCCAGCCGCTTCGCCTTGTCGAAAAACCACAGCGAGCAAGGCAGCGAGAGGGTATAGAAGAAGTTGTTGCCCACAGAGACCATCACATCCACATCGCCCGTGAGGACCAGCTTCTCGCGGATGTCGCGGTCCTTGTTGGCGCTATCGGTGGCCGACGAGGCCATGACGAAACCCGCGCGACCATGGTCGTTGAGGTAGGCATAGAAGTATGAAATCCAGAGGTAGTTGGCGTTGCCGACCTCCTTGGTCTTGGCGTTTACGCCAGGCAGGCCGAACGGCAGCCGCCCAGCAGCAGCGGCCGACTCCGCCTTCACCTTGTCCACGTTGAACGGTGGATTGGCTATCACGTAGTCGCACCGGCCTGCGAGGTTGTGGGCGTCGTGGTAGAACGTGTTGGCCTCGTCGCCGCTGACGATACGGCCATTCAAGCCATGCACCGCCATGTTCATCAAGCAGAGCTGTGCGTTGTACTCCACCTTCTCTTGGCCAAAGAAGGTCATCTGGGTGTTGACATTCATTCCACCTGCATTCACAAAGTCGCCCGTTTGCACAAACATGCCGCCCGACCCGCAGGCGGGGTCGAGCATCACCCCCTGCGAGGGCTCCAGCACATTGACGAGCATTTTGACCAGCGACTTAGGCGTAAAGAACACCCCATCGTCCGAAGCCACAGCCTTGGCGAACTTGCTGAGGAAATACTCATAGATGCGACCGATGACATCACCGCCTATCTCGTCGAGAGTCTTGTTGTTGAAGATGCGGAGCAGCTCGCGGAGCAGCTCGTCGCTGAACATCGTATATGACTTAGGCAGGATGCCCATCAGCTGTTCGCTTTGCTCCTCGACCAATGCCATGGCATGGTTGACTGCCTCGCCCAGCGGCTGGTCGTCGGGGAGGTTGACCAGATAGTCAAACTGAGCCTCGCGGGGCAGGAACAAGGCGCTCTTGGCGGCAAAGTCGCTTGCCTCGACAGGCATCATGCGGCCGCCACGGCTTGGGCGGTTTTTCTGCAATTCCGCTTCCACCATCTTGAATCGGCTGTAGGCGTAGCGCAAGAAGAGAAGAGCCAGCACAGGCATACAGTATTGACTACTGGTTAGTTTAGAACCAGCGCGAAGCAAATCGGCCGACTCCCAAAGGTCAGCCTCCAGTTTACGTATATTTAATTTGTCTGCCATGATTGATTTGGTTTACTTATTAACTTATTAACTTGTATAACTGTCGTTGAGAATAAAATACAATAAGCGAGATGGGTAGAAATCGTGTATGTCTAATAGGATACAACAACAAAAACCATCTTGCCCACTTGAGAGATTGCAGGCGCGATGGTGATAAAAGGCATGATGCATCTCTGCGATGAGGCGACCAATCATGCTGATACAGGAGCTATACAGAAGAAATCTTTAGAGGGAGCTACTTGTATTTGTCGTATATCCGTACTACCAGTTGAGAATTGTATGCTTCCTGGATACCGCCATCGGCGGTGTTGCATCCATTTTCAATGCTGATTGTGTTGTTGGGGATTTGCTGATGCAGGTAAGCGAGCAAACTCTCTATTCGTTTTTGTGTCAGCATGAAATTAAACTGAGTATTGTTGGTGATAGCGCTATGCAGCGTTGCTTCCATAGCGATGTGAGGGTTCTCGTATAAGAATCGGACGATACGTTGAAGCTTGTATATACCATTTTCAGAAAGCTCAATATCTGCATCTGGCCCGAACAGTTCATCGATATAGAATGTGTTGTTGAGATTGAGTTGGTCTAATTCGATGTTTTGTTCGATGGTAGGTATAATATGTTGGTGGTCGTTGCGAAAAGTATGCAGGTTGACCGTGTTGCCAAAATGGTCGTTTTTACTCACCCAAAGGGTGTAGTTTTGGTTTTGGGTTAGAATAAACTGATAATAGCCGTCGTTGTCGCTTGAGGTGCGGCACACGAGGTTTTCGCCGTTGTACAACTCTATATTGGTACCAGTTATGGGGATTCCACTGGAGTTGGTTACGATACCAGACAAAACGGTGATAGGTATTTGGTTTTCATAGACGCATAAACATGAACTGCCATTACGGTCAGAAACGATATAGATGCGGTCGTTGATGGTGTCAACGGCTATCTCAAAATCGTTAGATTCAGCATTGAAAGGATAGGGTAGAGAGTAGCACTTGTTTTCACCGATATGTATGATTGGGTTGTTGCTCGTGTCATAGGAAGTCTCGATCAAAAGCGTTGAGGTCAATTGGTTTGATCCGTTTGCGGTGTCGGATGTTGCAAATATGAGATAATTGCCCCATAGGCATGGTTTTGTTTGGTGGGCATAATTATTGATCTTAGGACCTAAATTGTGAGGCTTGCTCCATTTGCCGTCATCGGAATGTATGCTGTACCATAGGTCGGAGCCTCCGTATCCGTTGCTTTTTTCGGCTGCAAATACCATAATTTTTCCATCTGCGGTAAATGTAGGATGATGTATGTCAAGCCCCCCTAAACGGATTCTCGAAACTTTTGGTTTTTTGCCAGGTCTGGGTTCGATACAATATAGTTTGCTTTGGTTGTGTCTGCCTGCTACTGTGAAATAAACATTGCCACCGATACCACCGCGAGTTACATAGTTGATATACGGGCTATATGTCCAATAGGACGTATCGCCCTCTACCGCCACGACCGTGCCGTATCTGGTTGTGGCTGTCTGCAGCATATTGCCCGACACCAAGTATAAAGTTCCGTCAACGCAAGAGATATTGTGTAGCGTAGAATCTACTTGAGGCAGTTTTTGTACCTCTATCGTTGGGCATTGTTGCGCCATAAGAACAACGGGCAGCACCAACGCGGCAATCAGTGGTGGTAAGTTGATGTGCATGGTATGTAATGATAGCCTTGTTTTGTTATTAGATTAGATATGATTGTTATATGATAGCCAAAGGCACGGCTTGACTCATCGTATTGATGTAGTGGAAATTCAGTCCGTTGATATATTGACTTTCAATATCTTCGATATCTCGTTGGTTGGCTTCGCACAATATGATGTCGGTAATGCCCGCACGTTTGGCAGCCAAGATTTTTTCTTTTATACCACCCACTGGGGTTACGTTGCCGCGGAGCGTGATTTCGCCTGTCATTGCAAAATTATTGCGAACCTTACGTTTGGTGAGAGTGGATAGCATGGATATGAACATCGTGATGCCTGCCGATGGACCGTCTTTGGGTGTTGCGCCTTCTGGGACGTGTATATGTATATTGGACTCATCCAGCAGTTTATAATCTACACCGAGTTGAGTGGCATTGGCTTTGATATATTCAAACGCCAATGTTGCAGATTCTTTCATCACATCGCCCAAGTTACCGGTCATGCTCAGCGTCCCTTTACCCTTGCTGCAACTGCTTTCGACAAACAATATCTCGCCGCCTACGGAAGTCCAAGCAAGTCCAGTAACAACGCCAACAAGCGGCTCAGATCCGCACCTCTCACTATTATGGATTGGAAGCCCCAAGATTTCTTTCAAATCGGTAGTTTTCACCGCCCGAGCCAGTCTGCGCTTAGGTGTCTCTGCCGATGCCTGAGAGGCTATCATAACGGCTTTGTTACGTACGATTTTTGCTATGGTCTTGTCTAATTGTCGCACACCACTTTCGCGAGTATAGTCGTTGATGATATGGGTCAGCGTTTCGTCATCGATAGTTACAGACCCTTTGCGCAACCCGTGTTCCGTGATTTGTCGAGGGAGCAAGTGCCGTTTGGCTATCTCAATCTTCTCTTCAAGCAGGTAGCCGTTAAGGTCGATAATTTCCATGCGGTCAAGCAGTGCTGGCTGTATGGTGTTGAGCGAGTTGGCGGTGGCAATGAACAGCACCTTTGACAGGTCGTAGTCGATGTCGAGGTAGTTGTCGTGAAAGGCGATATTTTGTTCGGGATCGAGCACTTCGAGCAGTGCCGATGTGGGGTCGCCTTGGATAGAATTGTTTTGGATTTTATCGATTTCGTCTAATATAAATACAGGATTAGATGTCTTGGCTTTCTTCATGCTTTGGATAATCCTGCCAGGCATAGCACCGATATAGGTGCGTCGATGGCCACGTATCTCCGACTCGTCGTGCAGACCACCCAACGCAACCCGTACATACTTGCGTTGGAGAGCATCAGCGATGCTGCGACCCAGAGAGGTTTTTCCAGTGCCTGGAGGACCCACGAGGCAGATGATTGGCGACTTCATGTCTTGTTTTAGACTGAGGACTGCCAAATATTCGATGATACGTTGTTTTACTTTCTCGATGCCGTAGTGGTCAGCGTCAAGAATATTGCGAGCACGCGACAAACTATAATTATCGGTAGAGTATTCTTGCCAAGGCAGATCGAGGATAGTCTCCAAATAGTTTATTTGAACGTTGTAGTCTGGCGATTGCTGAGGCATCCGACGCAGCTTGTTGAGCTCCTTGTCGAATATTTGCTGGGTGGCTTCTGACCATTTTTTATGAGAGGCTTTCTCCTGAAGCGTCTCAATCTCTTGCTCCTGGCCGCCGCCGCCCAATTCGTTTTGGATGACTCGCATTTGTTGATTCAGGAAATACTCACGCTGTTGTTTGTCGAGTTCAAACTTAGTGCGATTCTGAATCTCCTCGTTTATATCTTGAAACTCCCGCTCCCGTTCAATAAAAGATGCAAATTTTCGAGCACGCGTCATATAATCGTCACATTCCAGCAATAGCTGTTTCTCGGCAGTGCTGAGGTTCAGACTGGTAGCAATGTAGTTGATAAATATCCGGTCGCTGCCGATATTCTTCAGTCCAGTTATTGTCTCTTTTTTGCGTCTTTGTCCATCAAAAAGTTCGGTAACTGACTTTCTGATTTTGCGTATCAATGATTTCTCCTCACGCGACTCAAAGCCACCCAACTCAGGGCAAGTAGTGAAAGTGATTTTGTAATAAGGGTCGGTCTCGGTGATAGTATTTATCCGGATACGCAGGCATCCTTGTACGATAGCCATCAAACTATTGTTGGGCAGCTCGAATGTTTTTAGTACACGAGCCAAAACACCGATAGAATACAAATCGGATTGGGTTGGAACTTCGGCGTCGTTGACTTGTGTAACGATAGCAATCACGCTGTTGGGGGATAGCTGACCTCGGTGTAGTGTCTTGGCTGTCTTGAAGGCTCGAATAGATCTCTTTCGGCTGGCAGATACAGGCAAGACCGCACCAGGAAATAGCACATTGTCTCGTATGGGTACCAAAGGCACCTCATCGGGGATCTCGTCAAGAGTTAATAAGAAATCTTCGTCAGCTTTGTTTATGATAGGGATAAATTCGGCGTGGTCCAAAATATTCTCAAACATTGAATCGTCGTTTTCTGAGAACTTCATAGTGGTTGTTATAGTTTTTGGTTTATAGTGTGATTTGGTTATTGATTGTAGTCCATTGTAGTGCCTGGCTGATAGCAGGAACGTGATTGTTCAGCTCTGTGAGCAGTGATGTGGAGTTGAATGCTCCAGCAGAACTTAGAGTGGTAGCATTAGAGAGCAGGTATGTGTATTGTATGATATTGCCTACAGCTGGATTGTTGTGTCTGATTACCGAAAGCTGTAGGTTGTCTTGACCAGTGTCGCAGAAATAACAATATTGCACAGTGCCGCATAGTGATACCGTACAGCACAATGGAGCTTTCGTTTCGGTTGCGTACAGATGTCCGTAGAAATAACAGTTGTCAACAAGTCCTCCGCGGCAGAAGGTAACCAATCCTGCTACCTCGTTGCCATGCAAGTCGGCAAGTGCATAACTATTCAGTACTTTCCCCATAGTGTAAACTGCAATTCCACCGCACGAGGTTCCACTAATGACACCGTTGTTGTAGCTGTTGATTACCACACCTAAAGTATCGACACATACAGCTATGCCACTTGTGCGTTGTAGGTCGTTGGTTATAGAGGCTTTGTTGGCGCAATGGTTGATAGTTCCGTTTTGCAGCCAGCCACAAAGTCCGCCAAAGTAAATGCCGATGTCGGATATGGATACAGAGGTGTTGTTGGTGATGTTGGATAATTTGCCTTCCTGAGTGATATAGCAGGCAGCGCACCCCACATATTTAGACACGGCAGCAGTGCCCGCCATCGATGATATGGTACCCGTCAAGGTAAGGTCTTTGACAGTACCGCCTTTTATCGTTTTGGTTAAAGTGCAGTTGTTGAGTGTGATAGTTTGATGATTGCCATCGATAGTCCCGCAAAGTGTGTCGATGGTGTGGGCAGCAGATATAGAGATGTTGGCGGTAATTCGGAAGTGGCACTTTGCGTTATTTCCGTAGGTGCATAGTAGGCTGTCCCACCTCATTATGTTG
>JAGHVA010000240.1 GCA_018064565.1 Candidatus Colimorpha onthohippi | reverse complement strand
GAAGCAGCGAGTTTACACGCTTTAGGCATGGAAGACAGATTTTTAGGAATTTTCGCACAGCGGTGCATCTTTCTTTGCTTCGTTTCTTTCTGTGCAAGCAGTGCCGAAGGCTGCCGAGCTTGATGAGGCAAAGAAATGATGTGGGGTTATAGGGGCAAAGCCCCTAATAAGCGATTCGACAATGGTAGCCATCCGTTCATACGGCTGGAATAGGACATCACCACATAACCACCATGCCGTCAGGCATGGGACATCATTCTCGCTGTCATACGCTTGACGGCATGTTTTTGTCCCATCGCTAACACGATGGTGGTGCTGACTTGTCTTATTTGAATTACAAACACTACCACAAAATATGGAACACTAACGACCAATGTTGGGATAAAAAACTTCCCGAAGCCCATATTTGATAGGCTTCGGGAATAAGACATATTGCATTATAACCCTTATCGGGCAGTATTAAACTGATTATCAATCACCCAACACACCTTCGAGAATAGGACTAATATACGATGATAGCGATGTCCACAAATTGCCTTGGTTGTCGTCCAACAATCTTACAAAGTATTCAAAGGCACATAGCATGTGATTACCTGGAGCCAATGTGAGGTTCACCAACGTAGCTTCTGGCCAGTAGGTTTGGGCACTCAACGAGCACTCGTAGGGGACTTGGTCGTCGTTCTCTGTATGATACAACGTGATAATCGATGGATTATCGGGCGTATCGTATGTTACCAAAGAGTTGGCTGCAAACATTTGATACAATGCCTGCACGTCTTTATTCGCTTGGGTAATGTCCTGTTTGAAAATATCTGGATTCAACACTTGAGTAATGTCAGTGCCTAACTTTTGATGCCATGTGCTTAACATCGTAGTCTCAAACAGATTGTAGAGCGAATATCCTGTGGAATCTACTCTAAATATCTTGTCGGTATATATATTGTGCAAATCCAGTTCATTTTGACGACCATAAGAGAGACCTCTAATTATGTATGGAACAAAACCCATACGGTTATACGATACATACTGCAATGAACCAAACACATTCCACATCGTCATCAAATCGAAAGCACCAGCACCCGCATCTACACGACAGATTCGATTAGTGTAACCTCTTCGCTGCATTTCATACAAGGTTGCAATAGCACCATGTCCTCCTTGCGAATAACCGCACAACTGAATAGGACAAGCACTCTGTTCGGGGCGGAGACTTGTTTTTTCAGACAGATAGCGTTCCGCAGCCTCAAACATATCAGCACTCGCTGTCCCAGTGAGCTTAGCATGCAAGTAAGGGTGACTTAAATCTGGCTTCTGCCTTGACCCATAACCTAAGTAATCAGCCATCACAATTACATTTTTGTGCAAAGTATTGAATAGTACGAGACCATCTATCGGGAAAATAGTCTTGGTGGGTGCCTTATCAATATCACAAGTGCTGTGCGAAACACTGACAATGCGGTCGTAGGTCCCGCTTTTCTCCACCGCATCTGTCCAGGCAATAATTCCAGATGCCTTGACCAGCGACCCGTCGGCATCGGTGGTATAATATTCCAACCTCGTAACTTTTACACCTCCATTTAGCATCAAAGCCATAAGCATTTTGAAATCTTGCTCATACTGCGACAAAGATAAATACGAATCCTGCAAAGTATTATACACACAATCAGACAACTCAGACGAAGACAGACTGTACGGCTCACCGATTGTACCAATATAATCACCCGCACCTAACGACTTAGATATCTCCTGCTCATCTTTCGAACAAGCGGTAACCAGCAAAACAGCGACAAGCAACAAAACGATTTTCTCTAAAAACGACTTCATTGAAACAGCAATTAAAGGTTGATATAATAACAATAAAACATAGTAAGAACTTTTAATATAGACCTATCATACTATAACAAAGGAGAAGAAAGACACTGTCTTCTCCTCCTCTGTTATTCTATACGACCGACAACATATCAGTTTTTACGATCGCGACCAAAAGCAGAAGCCAGCCATTGACGGTTCAAACGCGATATATTCTGACGTTTGATTTGCTTAGGACACTCTGCCTCGCAAGCATAGGTATTGGTACAACTACCAAATCCAAGCTCATCCATTTTGCAGACCATCTTCTTAACGCGGTCGGCAGCCTCTACCTGCCCCTGAGGCAACAAAGCCAGATGGCTGACCTTGGCACCTACAAACAGCATAGCACTCGCATTCTTACATGCTGCCACACAAGCTCCGCAACCGATACATGCTGCGGCATCCATAGCCTGATCGGCTTTGTGCTTGGCGATTGGAATGGCATTGGCATCTGGAACACCACCCGTAGTAGTGCTAATATAACCACCAGCCTGAATAATTTTGTCAAAAGCGGTGCGATCCACCACCAAGTCGCGAATTACAGGAAATGCCTTGGCGCGCCATGGCTCGATCCAGATTTCATCGCCATCCTTAAACCTGCGCATGTGAAGTTGACAGGTGGTTACACCCTCATCGTTGCCGTGAGGACGGCCGTTGATATACAAACCACACATACCACAGATGCCTTCACGACAATCGTTGTCAAAACATACAGGATGTGAGATATTGTCATTAATCAACTGCTCATTGAGGATGTCGAGCATCTCAAGGAATGAGCACTCGGCTGATATGTTCTCGACCTTATAGCTCTCGAAACGCCCTTGGGCTTTGGCATTTTTTTGACGCCAGATATGCAAAGTAAAATTCATAATCTGTTATGATTTATGTGACGACTATGCAAAAAGCAGAACTTCTACCCTTCGCAAGTCTTATACTCTTATTATTTATAGTTACGTTTTGCAATTTGGATTGCCTCATACTCAAGAGGTTCCTTCTCCATGATTTCAGCCTTACCTTGACCTTGATACTCCCATGCAGCGACATACATAAACTTCTCGTCATCGCGCTGCGTCTCACCATCCTCAGTCTGGTGCTCGGTACGGAAATGGCCACCACACGACTCCTCACGGTGCATAGCATCCGCGATGATAAGGTGCGCCAACTCGAAATAGTTTTCCAACCGATAACCTTTCTCCAGCTCAGGGTTGAACTCATCGTTGGTACCAGGGATATTGACTTGTGCCCAGAACTCTTTTTCGAGCTCTGAAACCTTCTGTTCGGCGATGGTGAGACTCTCAACATTGCGAGCCATTCCGCAATATTCCCACATAATACGACCCAATGCCTTGTGGAAGAAATCGACCGAATGGGGCTCTTGGGCAGTACCCTTGATGTCAAGCAGCTTGGCAATACGATCGCGAACGTTTTTCTCTGCCTCGTCAAACTCAGGCGACTGATCCGAAATCTTACCTACGTATATCTGGTCTGAGAGGTAGTTCTGCATCGTATAAGGCAACACAAAATAGCCGTCCGACAAACCCTGCATCAATGCAGAAGCACCCAAACGGTTAGCACCGTGGTCGGAGAAGTTAGCCTCACCTGCTGCAAACAAACCTGGGATAGTGGTCTGCAACTCATAATCTACCCACAAGCCACCCATAGTATAGTGGACAGCGGGGTATATCATCATTGGAGTCTCGTACGGGTTGTCGTCGGTAATTTTCTGATACATCTGGAAGAGGTTGCCATAACGAGCTTCAACCACATCACGCCCCAGACGCTTGATAGCATCTGCGAAATCCAGATAAACAGCCAAACCAGTACCTACACCATAGCCAGCATCGCAACGCTCTTTGGCGGCACGCGAAGCCACATCGCGAGGCACCAAGTTGCCGAAAGCAGGATAACGACGCTCCAGATAGTAGTCGCGATCTTCTTCTGCTATATCGGTAGGTTTGAGCTGTTTGGCTCTGATTGCCTCGGCATCTTCTTTCTTTTTTGGCACCCAGATACGACCATCGTTGCGCAGACTCTCGCTCATAAGCGTAAGCTTGGACTGATAG
>JAGHVA010000099.1 GCA_018064565.1 Candidatus Colimorpha onthohippi | reverse complement strand
GCAGTACGCGGTTGGTGGCTTGTGGATTGAACGAGGCAATAATATTTTGACCTTGTGTAGTGGTATTATCCCACAGTGTGGTATTGAACTGTTGGGTAATCACGGTGTCGCACCATTGTTGCATAGATTGTTGCAGATATTTCGCACACTGGTTATGTGCATCGTAGCCTGGAGCCCGATATCCAAAGTTGAGTTGGCGTTCGACGTATGCCATAGCCGAGTCGGCACAGAAATTGGGTGTTGCAATAGTTGTGTAGTTGACAGTGTTGGTAGTATCAGACGTTTGACCGTGGTTGTTACAGCTTGTCGTAACTGCAATAATCATACATGAAAAGACAGGCAATAAGATATTTCTGAGGATTGTTTTTGATAGTCCAGCCTGCTTGCCAGCAGGGCATACCTTCCTATTGGCAGATAGAAATCGAGAAAATAACTGTTTTGAAGTCCCAAACATCATAATAGTACTAATAAAATGTTTGACAAAAACAAGAATAGTGAAGAGACACTGAGAGGGTGACTATCCACTATTCATCGATTTGATATATGTTATTGCAAAGCAACGAACAAATCAGTCCCTTGCTCAGCCCTTGATACGCTCTGAATACTCGTTGGTACGTGTATCTACTTTTATGCGGTCGCCCTCATTGATAAAGAGGGGTACACGGATAGTCACGCCGGGCTCTACAGTTGCGTCTTTCATAGCATTGGTAGCCGTGTTGCCTGCAAAACCAGGCTCGGTGTAGGTGACGACGGTCTCGATAAACGGAGGCAATTCGCACATCAGAGGTGTCTCGGTATCAGCATCGATGGTAATCTCGACATATTGGTCGGGACGCAAGAACTGTGGTGCATTGATGATAGTTTCTTCGATACCAATCTGCTCATAGGTCTCGGTATGCATAAAGGTATGCAGGTCGCCCTCTTTGTAGAGGTAGGTGTAGGGGCGGCGCTCTACGCGCACGATATCTATCTTGGCGCCAGATGGAAACGTGTTTTCAAGCACACGACCTGTGCGTACACTGCGCATCTTGGTACGCACAAAGGCAGCGCCTTTACCTGGTTTAACGTGCAGAAACTCTGTGATGCAGTAAATGTCGTTATTGAACTTAATGCAAAGACCGTTCTTAATGTCAGTTGTTGTTGCCATTGTAAAAAAATATGATTGAAAATTATTTGGATGCTTTTTTTGCTTCAGCCAGCAGTTGGGTCAACCGGCGCAAGTCGTTTTTTAGTTCGTCGTTCTCTTCTTCACAAGCCTTCCGACGCGTGCGCTCCATCATCAGCCGCATGAAAACTGCCAATATTAAAACTACCAATGTGAGTGGTATTCCTTGGGGCTTGAATGCAAAATAAATTACAGTGGCTCCGATGATTAAGACATAGGAAGCCCACTCATAAATTGTTAATGCTGTCTTGTGTTTCATGTTGCAAAAATACAAAAATTTGTTGGTACCATTATTTTTTTGTTAATTTGTACCTTATTAGTTAGGTTTAACATATTTGTATTTTTCTCTATAATAAGCTGACAGACAGGTATTTATCTGAATGTTGTTAATACATTGTATAGTATGAAAAAAATGTGCAAGTTTTTCATGGTAATGGCTTTGGTAGTGTCCGTCTGCACCGTTTGCGGTACAACTGTGTCGTGTGCTACAGAGCAGGCCAACATGTATCAGACCAACCATTCGAGTACCAAGGTGATAAACAAGAATTATCGGGTAAAGGGTACCAACAAGAGCAACAGTTCAACTTATCGTTCTTACTGATGAACGTTTTCGATAAGCCGAACGCAGACAAGCTTGCTTGTATGCCGAGGCGAGAAAACGACTGTTGCGAAGAAACGAACGTTTTCGATAAGCCGAGAGCAGACAAGCTTGCTTGTATGCCGAGGCGAGAAAACGACTGTTGCGAAGAAACGAAGGATTTGGTTATATTGCGCTGTTCGATGAGGCATTTGTTGCTTGCGATTGTTTTATGCTGCCTTTTCGGGTCGTTGCAGGCGCAGGGGTATGTAGTAAAGGGTCGTTGCACTAAACCTATTAAGTCGCCGTTGTTTCTCACTGTTTTTGACGGCGATAGTTCTTATCACAATAGCCGTTTTCGTGCATACGACCAATTTTATTTCAAAGGGTCGGTACGTGAGCCTGTGTTGGCTGCATTGAGTAGCAAGGCGTTGCCTCAGCCCATTTATTTTTTTATTGAAAACAGCAATATCACCGTCAGCATAGATGTGGATAATCCTGCTGCATCGCATATCAATGGATCGTTGATAAACAGTCAGTTTCGGTATGATATGGAGTCTTGCAAGGGAGAAAACCAAGAGTTGTGCATGGCGGAGTATGTGCGAAATCATCCGTCGTCTATTTTTTCAACGTTCTTGCTTAGCGAGCGCTTGAGTACGTTGCCTGTTTCTACTATAGTAGAGTTGTTTCAACTGCTTTCAGGGCCTGCCAAGACGGCTTATCATTATAAGCAGATACGCCATCGGTTAGCATCGATGCAGGTCTCGATTGAGGGGCAGCGGTTGCCAGATTTTGAATATGTGGATACATCGGGGAGGCGTGTGAGTTTTGATTCGTTGATAGACAGCAGTCGCGCCAATGTTGTCTTGGTGGGTGCTGCATGGTGTGAGTCGTGCAGGCGAGCGGTGCAGGAGTTGCGCGATATTGATAGTCTGGCGAAGGGGCAAGTGATACAGATAGACCAGCAACCCGAGGCGTGGGATGCGCCGTCGTTGCGTATGCTTTCGGTGGATCATATCCCGTTTCTTATTTTGATGGATTCAGCGGGTCGCATTGTAAACCGTGATATCAGGTCGTGGGAGTTGCGGCGCGAGTTGAAGAGTATGTCTCACTGAAAAAACTGTTTTGTTTTATGAATATTGATTTTTCTTTCCAAAATCCAACCCGTATCCATTTTGGCCGTACGGCGATGAACCATCTGGCAGAGGAGTTGGCGCAGTATGGACCGAGAGTGCTTATGGTGTATGGTCGCAATTCTATCAAAAGTAGTGGCTTGTATGACAATGTGATGGGTGCATTAAAAACGGCTGGCAAAGATGTTGTAGAGTTGAGCGGCATCAAGTCTAATCCTACCTATGCGCAGGTGTTGGAGGGTGTAGAACTGGTGCGGCGTCAGCATACCGATTTGATTTTAGCTGTAGGAGGAGGGTCGGTGATAGACTGCTCCAAGGCTATTGGTGCCTCGGCTTATTTTGAAGGAGATATATGGAATGAGTTTTGGAGTGTGAATCCTTCAGACATCCGTCATACTGTAGTGCCAGTAGGTACTATACTAACCATGACTGGGACGGCATCGGAGATGAACAGTGGGTCGGTGATTACCAATGAGGCGTTGAAGATTAAAAATGGATTCCATTTCCCGATGAGTCTATGCAATCCACGTTTTTCGATACTCAATCCTGAGTTTACCTACACATTGCCTCATTTGCAGATGGCAAGTGGAATCTTTGACATCTTCTCGCATTTGATGGAGCAATATTTTGCGGGTGATGACGACTGTGTGAGCGATTATTTGCTGGAGGGTGACATGCAGGCTTTGATTAGTGCGGCGCGTGCCGCACTTCGTAACCCCTTGGACTATGAGGCTCGCAGTAATATCATGTGGTGCGCCACCATGGGGCTTAATAAGATTTTGGCGCTTTCTAAGCGTCAGGACTGGATGGTTCATCAGATAGAGCATCAATTGGGTGCTTATACTGGTTGCCCTCATGGTGCTGGATTGGCGCTTATCTCTATACCTTACTATAAGTTAGTTTATCCCTATGGGTTGCATCGTTTTGTGAGGTTTGCCCGCAATGTGTGGCATATCGACCCGCAAGGCAGGAATGATGAGCAGATGGCGGAGGCTGGCATTGAGGCTTTGGCTGGTTTTATTGCTGAGTTGCGCCTGCCTGCCAATTTGCGAGAGTTGGGTGCTACTCGTGACATGTTGCCGTTGATAGCCCAAAGTACCAATAAGATAGGTGGATATATGGTGCCAACCACCAGTCAGGTGCTTCAGATACTTGAGGCTTGCTTTTGATACGGAGTTAGGTTATTCGGCATACAACAAGATAACAAAATATTACTGTTCGCAATACTTTTCAAAGCAAATGCTCATTATGGGCTTTGCCGCTATAATGACGCGTAGCGTAGTGTGCGAATATTCCTGAAAATTTGTATGAATGCCTAAAGCGTGCATATTTGACTGCAAAACAGCAAACATGCACGCTTTTTATGGCATTTACCAATTGTTTAGTAGGTTATTGTTTTCCTACTCGGCTGGCTTCATCAAGATTACCTACTTTACGTTGTTTGAGTGGCTTTTGTGCTGTTCCGAAATTCCATTGTATTCCTACTGATACTTTTTGAATGAGATATTTCTGTGTGTAATGACTACTTATGCCGTTGATGCCTTTTATTTCAAAACTGGCGTTAAGTGTGCGGAAAATGTCATTGATATTTGCAGACAAAACAAGTTGATTGTTGAGGGTTGTTTTCTTTATGCCCAGATTGCACGTATAGTTCCAATCCATTTTCATATAGCCTTGTTCATATGGAGTAACTACATACGCTTCTGCTTGCAGTTTCCATTGTTTTGGCATGTTCCATGTAAGGGTGGTATATATATTGCCGTATAAACTCGTGCTGCTATAGGTTTCGTCAGATCCTAAACCGTTGGGTGAGAGATAAGATGATGCTATTGTAGTTTGGTTGTTTATACCGTAGCACACAGCGTTGACCATCAGCGTAAAGGGTTTGCCTAAAGGTAACTCTGAAAGTGTGAACCCTGCGCCATAGATATGCGAGAAACCGAAATTGTCTGTACCGAATTGTTGTTCGCCACTAACGATGTCAATATTTGGAACACCCCCTATAAGATCTTTACTGTAAGTATAGTTGGTGTAGATGGAAACATATCTGCCCAATCCAAGTGTTATATAGAAGCGGTCGCTATATGAAGGTTTGAGATCTGGATTTCCAATATTTGATATGTGGGCGTCTATGTAATTTCTGAAAGGGTTGAGTTGGCGGAAGTTAGGTCGTTCGATACGGCGTGTGTAACTGAAAGAGATGCGTTTGGATTGGTCTTTTGATGTGTAGCCTACATATACAGAGGGGAAGAGGTCAAAATAGCTTTGCTTAACGAGTCCAAGGCTGTTGGAGGCGTAGGTGTATTCGCCTCGCAAGCCGACTTTTGCGGTCCATAGTTTGGAGAGTTGTCCTGCTAAGGTGGTGTAGAGTGCACCTATGTGTTCGGTATAGTCAAAAAGACTCGTTCCATCGGTTGGTGATGCAGTGGACATCAGGTTGGTGAAGGTGTTAGTGAGTTGATTGTCGGTTTGCGTCATAGCCCATTTAGCACCAGCTTCCATCATAAACTTTCCCATTACAACGCTTTGCCAATCTACTTTGGCACTATAAATATCTATGGTATAATCAGAATTTAGCTGTATGCTGTAGGCGGAGTCGTAGATGTTGTGCCACATTATCGGAAATTGTGGTGTGATATAGTAGTTGGAGACATCGTTGTCGGAGACATAAGCGTTGTGCAGGTAGTCGATGTTGGCGGTTATCTCTGATTGCTTTTGAGGGTCGAAGATATGGGTATAGTTGATGTTGCCCATCATCTGCTGCATTTTGAATTCAGTGAGAGTATAACTCGTAACCTGTTGTGATACATTGTTGTTGATGCACTGGTAGAATCGGTTTACATTGGTGTCGGCAACTTGACTGAAGTGTGTGATAGGCATGGTAAAGATGAATCCAAAGGTGTTTTTGGAGTCAATAAACCAGTCGTTGCCTAATTTCACATTATAGGTTTTCATTTTGGAGTTGAACAATGAGTACGATCTTTGCTCATAGGTAGTATTTCCGATTTTTCCAGATTCATGGGTTTCGACATCGAATCCCATGGGTTGAGAATTTTCGGATATTTGAAGAAATGAATTGGTTTTATTGGTACGATAGTTGAGGTTGAGATTGATGTCATGAGAAAAATAATTGGAAGTAATCTCGTCGATTTGGTCGAGTTGGCGTGAGTAGGTCATGCCTCCAGCATTAGCAGATAGTTGTCCATTGAGACCTTTGGCCAATGAGTGTTTGGTTTTGATATCAATGATACCGCCTTGCCCAGCGGCATCGTACTTAGCTGATGGGTTGGCGATGATTTCTATTTTGTTGATGTTGTTGCCGTCGGTGGCGTGTAATAATGCCTCCAAATTTTTCCCATTGAGGTAAGTGGGCCTACCATCAATCCATACCGATACTGCTTGCCCGTTGAGTAACACGTTGCCATCTTTGTCGATGGTAACACCAGGTGCTTTGCGGAGCAAATCGAATGCACTGTTGCCTTGGGCGAAAGCACTTTGGGATATATTCATCACGAGTTTGTCGGCTTTCTGTTCAATCAATGGAGTTTTGGCGGTAACCTGCACTGTATTAAGCGTGGTTGCGTCTGGCTCGATGGTGATGGTTCCAACATTGATGGTTGTTGCGTTGGCAACTATGGGAATTATATTTTTGGTGTATCCCACATAGGATACGGCAATGAGATATTTGCCATTTTTAGGAGCGTTGATGGTAAATTGCCCTTTGATGTCGGTGGTTGTCCCATTGATTATAGTACTATCCTCCCCAAGTAGGGCAATAGTGGCAAAAGAGATAGGTTCTGAGGTTTGCTTGTGGGCGACTTTTCCTACGATTGGAATTGACGCTTGCAAGGGGAATGCAATAAGTATCGTGATTATTAGCACAATACGGGTAAGTAGATTTTTCATATAGATAAGGTGTTTATTGGTGTATTGTACCATAACTGATTCTGTTGGTTCTTGGAGAAGCTGACGAGTACGTCACCTGTCGTTGGCAACATCGCTCATACGCTTATATCCTCTAAAAATAAAGAGTCCAGTATTGCGCTAGACCCTTTGTTGATAATTTCTTTTAATTAAGTGAACTTTGCAGAATTACAGACTCCACATATATTCAGGGCTATGGTATGCGGTACCTTCGAATGTTATCTTGATAGTGGCATCAGATTCATCTATCGTAATGACAGCATCAATGTTAATGGTAAGTTTGCCTGTCTCCTTGTCCAAATCAATTCTCATGGTTCCTGATTTGAATGTTTCGTGGTAGGATGAAAAGCTTACCTCTTCAGCTTTATTCATATAACTGATGTAGAAATTCCAATTTGCTGTACTGCCATCGAATTTAGGTGAAAGGGTATGTGTCTCTCCAAGGGTGCTACCTGGGATATCGATATCGAAAAGTACGCTTGTCTTAGAAGCGAGTATGGCATCAAGGTCACTTAGATCCTCATTGTTTGCAACGGCTTCATCGATAATCTTACCGATGTTTTCGGGAGCGAAGTTGATGTTGAATCCATCATCTCCCTCATTGTAGAAGAATGCTGCGTTGAGGTTTGTGTGAGTGTATGTTTTACCGTCAATGCTAATTGTCAATGAATCAAGAGCGACATTCGGTGTGGGATTCGTATTTGGTGTGGCATAGGTGTCATCCTTTTGGCAAGCTACTGTCATTGCAAGAGTGGCTGCAAGAATCAAAAATAATTTTTTCATTTGATATAAGTATTTGTGTTAATGATATAAGTATTTGTGTTAGACTTCTTTCCTATGTGCAAAGTTAAGAATTTATTTCTATTTTTCAATATTTTTTTTTCTACATTTTCCTTGCTGGTTTTTGGTGGGGTGATTATCAGTATGTTATGCTAAGAGCTATTTGCAGGATTTTGACTGTTAGTTGGTTGATTGATAGTTTTACATGTTTTACTCCGCTGCGGTGGATAATTTCATGCAGGTAGAGTTCTTTTGCTCATTTGAGAGTGGATGGGCATGTCGAATCTGCATACAGCGGCAGCCCTTTGTCCGATTCGATAATGTTCAGCAAGCGTGATATATTATTGCGTTTGTGGGTTTGGTTGGTGCTGGAATACCTGTGTCAAAACTGTCGGGTCCTATCAGTATGCGTACCTCATCGTAGAGCCCTTGTGAGATAAACGCTTCGAGGATTTTTTTGCCTCCTTCTACGATTACGCTTTGCAGCCGTGCCTCATAGAGGTGTTGCATCACTTGGTTGAGGTTATCGCAGGTTAGGTGTATCCAATTGGAGGGGAGTGAGGTGATACGTTGGCGCCGGTCCAACACTATGGGTTGTGGTGAATTGCCGTAACAATGGCGGGCAGTTAGCTTGGGATTGTCGGCAAGGTAGGTCTCAGAGCCGATAAGGATAGCGGCTTCCTGCGTGCGCCATAGATGGTTGAGTTGGTCTTGGCGGGGTGTTGTAATCCAATAAGGTTTTGTAGTGAGGGGTGCCATAAATCCGTTGGCAGACTCGGCCCATTTAAGAATGATATACGGTCGGTGCTGCTCCATGAAGGTAAAGAAGCGGCGATTGAGGTAGCGCCCCTGTGGCTCCAACACATGTTGTATTACCTCAATTCCAGCGGCTTTAAGTTTGGCGAAGCCAGCACCTGCTACGAGTGGATTGGGGTCGTCGTTGCAGCATACCACACGGCGTATGCCGTGTTGGACGATTAAATCAGCGCAAGGAGGTGTGTTGCCGTGATGAGAGCACGGTTCGAGATTGACATATAATGTGGCGTTGTGCAGTATGTCTGGTTTGGCTTCGGGTAGTTGGATGTAACGTAAGATGGCGTTGCGCTCGGCATGCGACATTCCATATTGTTGATGGTATCCTTCGCTGATGATATCACCAGAGGGAGATACGATAACGCAACCAACCAAAGGGTTGGGTCGTGTTCGACCCAACCCTTTGGTTGCCAGCTGCAGGCAGCGTCGCATATAGAATTCGTGATCCATTGAGAGAGATCAAAATTCGGCTGTATTGGGCGTGCGTGGGAACGGTATCACATCGCGGATATTTGCCATACCTGTGATGAAGAGCATCAACCGTTCAAACCCCAATCCGAATCCTGCGTGAGGACAGCTGCCATAGCGGCGCGTATCGAGATACCACCACATGTCTTTCATAGGGATGTTGAGCTCGTTGATACGGTTCATGAGCTTGTTGTAACTCTCTTCGCGGACAGACCCGCCTATAATCTCACCAATTTGGGGGAACAACACATCGGTGCCCTGAACCGTCTTGCCGTCGTCGTTCTGTTTCATATAGAAAGCCTTGATGTCTTTGGGGTAATCCACCATGATGACAGGCTTTTTGAAATGTTCTTCTACAAGGTATCGTTCATGCTCAGATGCCAAGTCAACTCCCCAGAATACAGGAAACTCAAATTTATGTCCGTTTTTGACGGCTTCTTCCAGTATTTGTATGCCTTCGGTGTAAGGCAGTCGTACAAAACTGGTATTCACTACTCCCTGCAGACGCATGATGAGGTCGTTGTCCACCATCTTGTTGAGGAACTGGAGGTCGTCCATACAGTTGTTGAGTGCCCAACGGATGCAGTATTTGATAAACTCTTCTTCCAAAGCGGTAAGGCTATCAAGGTCGTAGAAAGCCATCTCTGGTTCTACCATCCAGAATTCAGCAAGGTGTCGTGGGGTGTTGCTGTTCTCAGCGCGGAAGGTAGGCCCGAAGGTGTAAATCTTGCCAAGAGCGGTGGCTCCCAACTCTCCTTCAAGCTGTCCGCTTACGGTAAGAGAGGTCTGCTTACCAAAGAAGTCTTGCTCGTAGTCGATAGATCCATCTTCCTTGCGTGGAGGATTGCTGATATCGAGGGTGGTTACCTGGAACATCTCTCCTGCCCCTTCACAGTCAGACGCTGTGATAAGTGGTGTGTGAAATAGAAGAATCCCTTTTCATGGAAAAAGGTGTGTATGGCGTATGCCATGTGGTGACGCAGCCGGCAGATGGCGCCGAAAGTATTGGTGCGTGGCCGCAGATGTCCAATTTCGCGCAGAAATTCCATGCTGTGTCCTTTTTTCTGCAGCGGATAGCTGTCGGGGTCTGCTTCGCCGTAAACTTCGATGGAGTGGGCTTGAACTTCTACAGCCTGCCCGCTGCCTTGCGAACGGACCAACAGTCCATCTACACTAATACATGCGCCTGTGGTGATACGTTTCATCAGCGACTCATCAAAATTGGGCAGGTCCACCACAATTTGAAGATTATGGATGATGCTGCCATCGTTGAGTGCCAGGAAGGCTACATTTTTGTTGCCGCGTTTGGTGCGGACCCATCCTTTGACATTGATGACAGTGTCGATGAGATTATCGACATTATCTGTGAGTAAATGTTTGATTTCTATACGCGCCATAACATGTGATAGTTAGAGTTGAATACATGAATGAAAATTGGAGACAAGCATTATCTGTTTCGCAAACGATCCAGTTCTACATCGGATGCGAATTTTACAAGTCGGCATTCCTGATCTCGCCGGCACACCATCACGACATCGTTGTCGCCAGTTACGATATAGCCGTCAAGACCTTGTAGTACCAATGTCTTGTCTTGAGGGAGATGTACTACGCAATTATGCACATCGTAGGCAAACACGTTGCCACTTGCAAATACATTGCCATGAGAATCTTTTGAACAAGTGTTGTAAAGTGTGTCCCAAGTCTCGACATCGCTCCATCCGAACGTAGCTCCCATGACATGAACATTGTCAGCATGTTCCATGATGCCATGGTCAACAGAAACCGATTCGCACAGCGAGTAGATTCGTTCTAACTCTTCAGGGGCAGTGCGAGCCGAGAGCGAGAAGAATGTCTCGGAAATGCCTGGGAGGTAGTCGTGGTATGCCTTGCGCAAGGTATTGAGACTCCACACAAATATACCCACATTCCAATAGAACTCGCCAGTGGCAATAAATTGGCGTGCTACTTCGATGGGTGGTTTCTCGGTGAAGGTAACCACTTTGCGCAACCTATCGTTTTGTGGTATTTTATGGTCTTCATCAAACTGTATGTATCCATATTTGGAGTTTGGTGAGGTAGGTTGGGCTCCGATGGTAATAATCCAAGGGTTTTGTTGCGCCACTGCCAGTGCTTGTCGTATGTCGGAGATATAGTTGTCTTCGTTAAAAATAGCATGGTCAGAAGGTGTAACCAATATGGTAGCATCAGGGTCGCGGTTGGCGATAATGGCGGCAGCGTATGCAATACAAGGTGCGGTATTGCGGCGACATGGCTCACAAAGCACTTGGTAGTTGAGCAAATCGGGGATTTGTTCGCGCACGGTTAGTGCATACTGTTGGGCAGTAACAATGATGATGTTCTCGCGTGGACAGAGCATGGCGCAACGCCGGAATGTGCTCTGAATCATCGACTCTCCGTTGCCAATCAGGTCAATAAACTGTTTGGGATAGTCCTCATTGCTCAGGGGCCAGAATCTGCTCCCAGCACCACCAGCCATTATGATACAATAGGTCATGGATGAGAATATGTTTATACACTCACATCTCCTTTAATGTGTGGATGTGGGTTATAGTTGGTCAGTGTGAAATCGTCGTATTCAAAGTCAAAGATATTGTCCTTGCTCGGGTTGAGTGTCATGGTGGGCAATGGTCTTGGGTTGCGAGTGAGTTGTAATTGGCACTGTTGGATATGATTGTTGTAGATGTGGGCGTCACCCAGCGTGTGTATAAAGTGGCCAGGCTTCAGTCCGCAAGCCTGCGCTACCATCATGGTAAAAAGGGAGTAGGATGCGATATTGAACGGAACTCCGAGAAAGATGTCGGCAGATCGTTGGTAGAGTTGGCAACTCAACTTGTTGTCAGCTACATAGAATTGAAACAGTATGTGGCAGGGGGGTAGTGCCATCTGATCCACCTCGCCCACATTCCATGCAGATACGAGTAGCCGCCGTGAGTCGGGGTTATGCTTAATTTGATCAATCAATTGGCTAATCTGGTCTATCTGTTTGCCATTGGCGCATCCCCAACTGCGCCATTGCTTGCCGTAGATAGGTCCTAAATCACCGTTATCGTCCGCCCACTCGTCCCATATAGTTACTTTGTTGTCGTGAAGATATTGCACGTTGGTATCGCCACGCAAAAACCAAAGCAATTCATATATGATAGACCTAAGGTGTAATTTTTTAGTAGTCAGTAGCGGAAATCCATCGGATAGGTCAAACCGCATCTGATAGCCAAAAGTGCTGATAGTACCAGTGCCCGTTCGGTCGTTTTTGGGCGTACCATTGGTCAAGACATGTGATAGGAGGTCGAGATATTGACGCATGTTACAAATTACCTTGTTTGGCGAATGGTAACTACAAAATTGCGTACTTGTTCGGCATAGCGAACCACTACATCGAAATATGCTTCACGGGTGTAGTTGTGGGGGTTGGCTTCTACGCCGAACGAGTAGGTGTGGGTGACAGCGTTTTCGTATTGGTCAAGTTTTAGAAAATGCAAATTTGTAATCCATTCAGACTGTCGGGGTGTGACGGTAACAACGACATCGTTGCAGGGAGCGTAGATAAAGAAAGTGTGGTTTTCTGAAGCGTTTGCGCCCAATGTGATGGCGGTTGGACTTACATAGCAGTCGTCTAATATCTTCCCGTTTTGCGTGACTTCGATAGTATGTTGATTGCCATCGGCATAGTCAATCACAATGGCACCTGTACGCGGGGAGATGCCAGTGCTGGCAGAGAGAATATTGAGTTGCATCTCGCACGATCCTATACCTTCTGATGGGGTGATGACAAACCATTGGTCGTCGGTTTGATTGGATCTCCCTGTTGCGACATCAGCGTAAGTGGTGGCATGCCAGCGGGTGTTAGCTTTGATATTGATTGTTGCCGATACTTGTGAAGTTGCGAGCGAGATGGACTGTGGTGCTGTAAGCATATCGTCTTCGTTGCGGCAACCTACAAGCAAGAATATTCCGGTCAGCGTGCATATAATCAAGCGAGTTATCCTTTTCATTTTGCTATATCAATTTATATAATGTAAA
Source organism: Candidatus Colimorpha onthohippi (assembly GCA_018064565.1). GTDB lineage: Bacteria > Bacteroidota > Bacteroidia > Bacteroidales > P3 > Colimorpha > Colimorpha onthohippi. Next base: position 5,578 of record JAGHVA010000099.1, on the reverse strand, counting down.
AGCCTATTAGTTATGTTGTGTGTATATGATGCGGAAATTGCATGCTCTGGTTTGTTGCAGAATAGCGAGTATCTGATTGAAGTTTGGAAGCTGTCGCAGTAATGCTTCGCGTTGGTCAAGGTTACTATTGTCCGATACAATCTGTAGTATAGCTTCTTTGTTATAGAGGTTGCTGTTTTCCACAGCCTCAACAAAGGCACCCCAATTTTCTCCAACGGGCAGGATTTTGGCTATCGAAGCCATTTGAGGGGCGGCTTCCGCAATGCGTTGCGCTACCGTATTGGCTCGGTAAGATGCCAAGGTTGTGTTGTATTTGACACTGCCTTCGGGCGATGAAGTTACCATAACATCTACACTTATAATCTTGGTGTTAGGCTTTTCGCTGATAGCGTTGAATTCATTGATTACTTTTGAGAGTGTGGCATTGAATGTGCTATCAATAGGATTGATGATACTTGTATTGAACATGGCATTGCCCTGAACCTGAAATGTCAAGGTGTCTATGCCATCAGCGTTGCTGGAATGCTGGTGTTTTCTTGATTTTTTGACTGCACTATTAGCATCGGTATCCTTCTTCTTTTTGAGTTTTTTGGTATGTGTTACGATGCTATCGGTATAATTGATTTCTGTGGTTCGTTCGGAGGAGTGGCATACTGAACGGCGCTCCACAATGATTTGTAACTCATGAAGTCTGCCTTTGGTTAGCGGTATCTCCTCATCGTAGCTGAGTGTCATCCCGTGCCAATTGTACCGTATGTGCTTGGCTGTAGTGTTGCTTAGTTTGGCATAGCGGTAGCCCTCAATAGATATTGCTGGCATGGGCATGTTGCCCACAGTGGGTTCAATATGAAAAGCCTCACAGCTGCTTAACGCCTCATCGGCAATGGTGATCTCAAAGGTAAGACGCAGTATCTTGCCTTGTGGTTGTGCGTGAATTTTTGAAATCACTATGGCGTCGTCGGGTGAGGATGCCGTGCGGATGCTTTGCCCCCAGGCAGAACCGATTGCCATTAGGGTAGCTACTATTATGGGTAATAAGCGTTTCATTTTTATACTGACTATTCGATGAATGGTGACATTTTGACTTGGTGCGTGTATTGAAAGAATGAGGCTGTTGCCTTCCCAAGCATAGAGGGTTAGAACTGATATGCTATAGCTGCTTGCAGGCGGGTGATGCCCCAGCAGTTGGCATCATGGTGCCGTAGCATTTCATGGTCGCCCTTATGATATTGGCGAGCCTCAAGGTCGTAGCAGCATTGAGCATAGCCTACACCAGCCATCAGGTCTAAACGCCAATGTCGGGATAATGGCAGTACAAAACCATAGTGCAGACCTACACCGTTCAAATGGCCGTCGTAGTTGTAAGTGCCTAAACCAGCATCATAACAAGCATGCAACGCATGCAATCCGATATAACTGCCATGAAATGCCTCACAGAAATAGTAGCTTCCAGACAATGTGATATTAAGATGTTGTGCGCTGCGGTCATCGCCAAACATAAACGGATTGGCATAAAAGTCGGCACCTGCCGCAAAATGTTTGCCGATATGATAGTCTATCCCGACATTGGCGGTGCCACAAGCCAGCCATCCAAGCACGTTGGTTTTGATTGCTACCCTCTGGGCATATATACTGCTGAAGGACAAGGCTACTATGGCCCCCCATACGATGAGTTTTTTCATATTGTTTTTTTTGGATATTATCACAACGTTCTATTTTTGCGTTAGTCGCTGAATTATTTTTCAATAAGTGGTGCTTATGACCTCTTTTTGATTTGGCTTTCTCGCTTCGGCATAGTTAAGGTCTCATTTTCACCTTGCGATTGCCTTGTCAGCCAAATCAGCTTATCGAAACTGATTGCTTAAAATCTTTGCGTTACATGTACTGTGGCGGTCTGTTTCTTACCTTCTTTGGCTACCAGTTGAAACACCACAACAGCATGGCGGTTTGGATTCTCTACCGTTGGCTCGTTGTTGCAGGCATTTACATAAAGCGATACAGACTGGCTTCCACTTCCATTGTAGGTGGATAGACCTACCCATTGAGTAGCCGATGCCGGCTCAATACGAGCTTCCCATTCATGGGTGGCATCAATATTGATAGTCAGCGATGACTCCTGATTGTCAACATTTATTTCGGTTGGGTCGGCATAGATGCGTGGCAACGGGTCTTTGTCGCATCCAACCAAAGTTGCTGCCATCAGGATAGCAGCGCATACAAAAACTATAAAACGGTTGTTATTCATTTGATAAATATTGTTTTACATATTGATTATGTGATGTTTGAATAATTCAAGCATAGTGTGATTATCAAACATATAGTTTGCAAAAATACATTTTTTTGTAGTTTTTACATGAAATTTATTTTTTATATCCATGCCAAGATGCGTTGCCATAGGTTTTTATACTTCACGGGCTGCTTTTTGGTGTTGCGTTTTTTAGCTTTTTTATGAGAGGTTGTATTCTTTTTGTAGTTAGTCTTGTTGTCAGCAAGTTGTGGTGATACTTTGGGAATAGGTTTCGTGGTAGGATCCAGATGTGTGGTGAGGGTGGTTCGAACTTGTGATCCTATTTTTTGCCACGTTCCAAAGTAAGCTCCTGGCAGTGTCATGTGGGTGCGAAGCGTGTCGCAGCAGTCCATTAAACTATTGAGCGACATCTCCATAGGGTTGTATATAGCCATTACTGGGTGCCGACGTTTGTACTCATCATAAAGAGTCAGTTGGTAATCGAGAGGGTTGTATGAGAATTGTAACAGTTCGGATTGCAGTTGTTTTTGGTTGGTCGAGGTGGTGATATAGAATGGGTTGATTGTAGGCTGATAGGGGGCGCGGTTGGTAAAAAGTCGAGCAGCCCGCTTGCCGTTGGAACTCTGCGTCAGCGCTGGGTTCATAATCCAAGCGGCTACACATGGAATATGACGGTGCCTTTGATATAGGTTGATTGCGCGGTATAGATAACTTTCTTGCCAGTCGGGGTGGTTGCCGATACTGTCGGCAATGTCGGCACGAGGCATGATGGCTGGTTGGTCAACTACTAATATTCCCATCTGGCTGCATAGTGTATAGAAATCATCGGATGCTGGTGCTTGCAGAATGATGGTGTTTAACCTTGTGTTTTTAATGTTTGTCAACAGGTGCCTTAAACTATCGGGAGTCAAGCCTTGATAAGGCTCGCGCCATGAGACAGCCCGTATTTGGAATGGTTTGTTGTTCAATAAGATTCGGTCATCCTGGATGGTGATTCTCTTAAATGCGATAGGCATTGTTACCGTGTGACAGTTGCTGTCGGAGGTATTGCTTGCAGATATTTGTAGTTGGTAGCAATACGGATGGTCGGGACTCCATAGTTGTGTCTCCTCTGGGAGTTGGATGTCTTGAGGCGAAAATACGACAAACCAGTCTTTGTGTTCAAGTTTTTTGGTGGCTGTTGCGAGTGTTTTGTAGGGGTGTTGTGTGGTATCAATCAATGTGACGCAGATACTATTGCCGCCTCGCACTTCTGCCGAAAGGTCAACGGTGATGTCCAGCATCGGTTTTGTGTTGTTGTCTATGGTTGACAGTACATGGTAGTTGGCTATATACAGACTGGGCACTGCAAAAATCTCAACAGGACGTAGCAGTCCAATAGGGAGGTCTGCGGGTTCCAGCAGCGACCCATCGCTCTCGCCGATTAGGCGTATCATAATATGGTTAGTCCCTGTATGAAGGTAGCGGGATATATCCCATTCGGCTGGTGCAAACGAATCTTCAGAATAGCCTACATAATTCCCATTGATATACATCTGCATAGCGGACGATCCACCCCCGCACTTAATCATGATGCGCATCCCACGCCATTGATTGGGAAGCTCCCATTGAGTGGCGTAATAGGCAGACCCTTGACGGTGTGCAGACAAGTGTGGTATGGTTACAACTTCCCAACTGCTTGTGTTAGGCGATGGAAAGCCTTTGGGTTGTTGGTCAGGAGTAGTTTTGTAGTTATATCGCCATTCGTCTTGTAGTGTCTGATGCCACTCGTGGTGCACGTTGTCAATAATAGTGGGGTGTGCAGAGAGTTTGTTTAAGCTGAAATAACTTGCATCATTCCAAGGTTGAACTGCCCATGCGTTAAGGTGGCATGCAACCATCAAAAATAATGTAAAACGTAGATGTAGTTTCATTAGTGTGTAAAAAAATAGTTTGCAAATATACGAAAAAAAAGGGAATGTACGTTTCCATTGCTGTTTACAATACTTATTCCATTGTTGAATGCAGACAAGTAGGCCTTGTGGCACTATGCTTGGTGTAGGCAAGTAGAACCCTCACTATGCCGAGGCGAGAAAACCGACCCGCCTGTCGGCGGACAGGTCGGTGGGCAGGCCCAAGGGAGGTCATGAGCACCACTTATTAAATACGACGAATAACAGTGCTATAAAATTTTTTGTTTCTGTTGATAGGGTTTTGTTGGAAGATAGTTCTTACATGAATAATATTGTGTTATAAATATTTGTAGTTATGCAATTGTGTACTGGTTTGGTCTTGCGAACAACTGGGAGTTGGTATCGAGTACTTACAAATGATGGGCATACGCTGGATTGTCGTTTGCGTGGGGGGTATCGTCTTAAAGGCAGCAAGCAGACCAATCCGATTGCGGTGGGCGATTATGTGCGTTATGAGGTTCAGTTGGATGGTACGGGGGTGATTCAAGATATTGAAGACCGCAACAACTATATCATCCGCAAGGCCACCAAGCTCAGCAAGCAGACGCATGTGATAGCCGCAAACCTTGACATGCTTTGTGTGGTGGCTACGTTGGGCTATCCGCGGACGAGCACTGGTTTTATTGACCGACTATTGGTTACTGCTCAGGCTTATCACATTCCAGCATGTTTGATAATCAACAAGATTGATTTATACACAGGTCGGCAGGATCTTTTAGATGCTCATCAACATTTGGTTGAAATCTATCGCAATGTTGGATATCCAGTGTATGAGGTATCGGCCAAGCAAGCCATTGGATTGGATGCGCTTAGTGCGGCCATATCGGGAAGCACGGTGCTGTTTAGTGGTCATAGTGGAGTGGGTAAGTCGGCACTCCTTAGTGCTTTATGTCCAGAACTTCATCTTAAGGTGGGAGACATCAGTACCTCAAATCTCAAAGGGTGTCATACTACTACATTTGCGGAGATTTATCCTGTACGATTGGATCAACATCCGCACGCCACCACTTGTTTAGTTGATACTCCAGGTATCAAAGAGTTTGGAATGGTGGATATTGAACCGTGGCAGTTAAGTCATTATTTTCCAGAGATGCAATCTCTCATTTCGCAATGCCGTTTTGCTACTTGTACCCACACTCATGAGCCTCAATGTGCTGTAAAGAATGCTCTTGAACGTGGTCTAATAGCTCCTGAACGGTATGCCAGTTATTTAGCCATGCTTGCAGAATAATTACCTGACCAACCAGTGGGTAATGCAAATAGCATTGTCGCTTGTTTGGGGGGCGCGGGGGGGGGGGGGGGGGGGGGGGGGGGGGGGGGGGGGGGGGGGCGGGGGGGGGGTGGGGGGGGGGGGGGGGGGGCGGGGGGGGGGGGGGGG
>JAGHVA010000181.1 GCA_018064565.1 Candidatus Colimorpha onthohippi | reverse complement strand
GAGACAATGGTGTCGCGGTCGCCGCGCGTCGGGTCGGTACAGTAGATGTCGCCGATATGAACCAGCGAGCTGTCGAGCGGGATGAGCAGGTCGCTCTCCTCACCCTGTCCTTGCAGCACCACGCTGTCGCCCTGGCAGATGCTCAGGTCCACCGGCTGGATGCTCACCATAGGAGTGCGCACCACGTCGAGCAGCAGCACGCGGGTGCTGTCCTTGAGCGAGCAGCTGTTGTCGGTAGCGGTATAGTTAGGCTCGCGACACACCGTGTCGCGGAAGTAGTGGATGCCTGTTTCGGCGGTCTGTATAGGACTGATATCGAAATGATTCTTAGTGTATGCGCTGCGCTGGCATACGAGGTCCTCGACGGGGCATATCACGTTCACCGTCCAGTCGCGGAAGTAGGTGGTGTCCTCGGCATAGATACGGTAGTGTACCGTCTGACTGCGGAAATCGCCCTGCTGGGTGTCGTTCACACCTGGGAAAGCAGGCTTGCTGGTCGAGCCGGTCTTCACCTCCAACGTCTGCGGATTGCTTATCTGCTTGCGCCAAGGCACCTGCTCCAGAAGCACCACGCTGTCGGTGTGGATACTGGTGAGGGTAAACTGCGGGTTGGCCACCTTCAGCTTATTCTTGTCGAGGCAGTCGATGATGTCGATGGTGGAGAGACTGTCGTTTACCTGGCAGTATTTCTCAAACTCTGTCGTGCGTGTGGAGGTATATGGGGTGTAGGTCCACCTGTGCGTATAGTTGGGCGAAACCCATTTGTAGGTGGCATAGTCGCCAATCCTATATGTGGCGAAGGCGGCTGCTGTGTCGAGGGTGCGCTGTCTGGCACCGTTGGTGATGGGACCGAACTCGTCGCCGCAGCGGCTGCGGACGTAGAAGCGGAACTCACGGTTAGGCTCCAGACCATGGGATACATAACGATAGCGTGTGGTGTCGTTGACCACGCTGCGCGTTACGTCGTCTTTGTGGATAACGAACTGACGAGCCATCTCCTGGCTATCGACGGCGGGGCCATAAACAAACACCATCTGCCAGCTGTCCTCAAATGCCACGCTGTCCCACGAGAGAACCACCTCATGCGACCCCACGCTATCCACTCTCAACTCTGTGGGGCTTGGGCAACATGGAGGCATCGAGAAGCTGATGGCGCGGTAAGGACTGACAGTGTCGAAGTCGTTAAAGCAGGCGTATGTTCCACGGTTCATCTGCACACTCTTGTCGCACTGATTAGAAATAAAGAAGTAGTAGTTCTTGTTGCAAGTCAGTTCAGGCAGGTCGAGTATGCCGTCGTGGAGGTTGTGCGCCTCGTCGCCCGCCAGCGTCATAGTGTCGCTTATCAACGAGTTGGTCGAGAGACGGTAAGAGAAGTTAGGCGTCTGCCCTGGCAGGCCCTCAATGGTCTGGTTCCATGTTATGGAAGCATGGTGCGGCGAGAGAATCTGCACATCGAGATCCTTGACGGGCAGGCAGACCGAAGGCGTGGTGAACTCAACCAACTTCCATCCGCCGTATGGGCGGTCCTCATCGGCATCGCCCTCCACGCTCGAGCAGTTGGTACGCAGGTAGCAGTAGTAGTCGGTGTTCGGGCAGAGCAGGCCTACGCCGTTCTCATCTTCAAAGGTAATGGCGTTGGTACGCTTGGCAGCATAGATCAAGGTGTCGTAGCTGTCGCCATTTTCCGCGCCGGCATAGAAGTCAAGAGCCTCGTTATGCTTGCTCAGCGTAGTACGGTTGCGGTAGATAGCGTCGGGATAGACCAGCTCGTGCTTGCAGAGCACCACATCGTAGTAGGTCTCCGTACTGTCGAACGGGTAGTCGGTCCGCATCTCGTTCCACCGCAGCGTGGCGGTGGTAGGCTTGGTGTCCTCGACCTCGATGTTCACAGTATCGGGCGACGGACATGGGTCAACGTGGTTGCAATAGTGGAACCGAACGTCGGGACGCACCTTCAGCGAGGTAGAGCCAACATCTTTGCTGTGGCTACTATAGGTCGGGGTAGCCTTGCCAGGATAGTAGATGTAGGTCATGTAGCGACTGTTCTCGGTACCCATAAAGCCGCCGCCAACATAATCGCTCATGGTAAGATTTGCCAACTCTATTGTAACGGTAACCTGCTTGTCGAGGGTTTGATCCACGAAGAAGTGGCGGTCGAAATCAACGCGGTTTTCCATGCCTGGTGTCATCCTCATGGTACCGGAATAGACAAGGTAGCCGTTATCTCCCATCTGCGGGGTGGTACCGCCGTTGTTGCCGTAATCGACATAGTCGGTATAGCCCATGTAGATATACACGCTGAAGTTCCTGTTCTCCGTCGTGTCGTTCCAACCGAAGGAGATACCGCTGATCTCGCCACCGTCGAACTCGTTCATGTGATAGATGGACTGTGCCAGGGTGTAATAGGTAACCGGCGACGGATGCTCGCCACCCGAGGAGTGTGGAAAGCCCAGCCATACGGTGCTTGGAACGGTGCTTAGGCTGGTAGTTGGCTTGGTGTAGTTGTTCTTGCCAATCTGCACCGTGTCGCCTTCGAGCGAGCAGTCGATGGAGTCTTTGGTACGTTGCTGTACGTTAATCCACTCACTGAATCCACGATTCGCACTGCTGCAGTTGGCACGCAGATAGACGTAGTAGTCTTTCTTGCGGTCGAGCGGGAAGATCATCGTGTCGAAGACGTTGGCAGGCACGCTGATGAACGGCATGTTGGAGAAGTCGGTAACAGGGGTCTCGCTCACCACGATGTCGTGCGGCCATGTGGCCTGCTCCCACTGCACGCGCATGGTGCGGCGGGTAGTGTCGATTACCACGGGCACGTCTGGGTTGGGGCAGTTGTTCTTGCGCACTGTAACAATCCATACCACATCTGCCATATCGTAAGCGTCGATATGCACGTTCAGTAAAGCCTCTTCGCCATAAGTCAAGAAGTCAACTACACTCTGACCCGACACCTCGGTACGGGCACTCGAAGCGCCAGCCTGCTGATAGGTCAGCGTCGTATAGGAGGACGAGGATGCCAGGGTAAAGGTCTCGGTGAGTTTGCTCAAATCCACATCTTCCAGGTTGAGCAGGGTGATGTTGATGGTGTGGTTTTCGTGATCGATGGTCGTCGCCTCATACTGGATGTTCTCGTTCGGGCGGTGTACCATATCCCACACGTTGTAGGCAAGAATATCCTGGTTGTCGTCGCGGGTGATGGCGCTGTTCACGTTGCTCCACTCGCTTCGCACCCATTCCTCGCACAATGCACGCACCGCTATGTCGTAGCCCGTACTTGCCGTAAGCCCTGGCAGTTCGCACGATGCGACCACCGGGTTCTCCGGGTTAACGTCAACAACGTGCGTACCAATGTACGTTGATGGGTCGTTGGGGTCGAAGTTCTGTCGCAAGCCGTATGCTATCTCGTAGCGTGGGGCGTGCGCGTTGTTGTTCCATTTCAGTTTCAGGCCGTGGGCACCGTAAGCCGCGGTAACGAGGTTGGACGGACGGTCGCAAGCGGTATAGGCATCCACAAAGATATTATCGACATAGAGCATCAGCGGGTTGCCTCTGGTAGAGGTATATATCAGTGCCAGACGGCCGCTGTCGCTGGTGTATTGATCATCGTAGAGTATGTCGGAATAGGTCTCCCAGGTAAGACCGGCATACGATTCCTCCACCTGATGCGTGGCCAGCACTTTGTGCTCACCCGTCAAGAGGTCGCCAGTGCCGTTGGGAACATATACCAGTTTTATCTTTTCTCCTGCAGTAACACCCCAGATATTGTATCTCACCAAGAGTGCCCCCGTGGGCGAGTTCTCCATCTTGGGCAGTTCCACGATAGATGAGTCGCTAAACGAGGCGTACATGGCGAGGGCTTTCTGCTGCAGGTCGCTGCCGTCAAACGGGTTGCGCTGGTCATCGCGGTCTATCACTGGGTAGTCAAAGCCGTTGTTGTCGGTGTAGGTACTGGCCCTATCCCAGCAGGGGTTGATGACGTTCTTCAAGCCATAACTCATCTGGAGGTACTCTTGCTGAGGCAGCGGCAGGGTACCGCAGTTGGTACGGAAACTCTTCACCTCCGACCAACGGCTGTCCTCCTGCACCTCGCTCTGGCAGTTGCCACGCACCGTGAAGTAGTAGGTTATGTTGGGCGAAAGGCCCTTCAAGGTGTCTTCAAACACCAGGCGGTCGTGGTAGCCACCCGCAGTCAACGGGAAGGAGACGGTCTTGCGCTTATAGGCTGTGGCGAAGAGTGCCGCATCCACGTTGTCGTAGGTCATAGCGGCATCGTTGGGAGCGTAGCTGATATAGAAGTCGTCGGCATGGTTCACCTGCACGCTCCAGTGCAATACGGCACTGCTATCAGTGATGTCGGTAACGTACACGTTCTCCGGACGGCGGCAGAGGTCGGGTGTCTGCTTGGCGAGCACGCTGTCGATGAACATCGTCATGGTACTGTAGGTGCTGTAGTTGTTGTAGGTCTTGCGGAAGGCAAGGTAGTAGTAGGTGCTGTCGTCGCGGCGCACCTCTTCGGGCAAGCGGTAGTCGAACGAGTCTATCACCTCATGGTTCCAGTCGCCCTGATAGGGCAATATCACGAACGGGATGAAGGTCTCCGGGTCGTCGGGGTTGCTCATCACGCCTATCTGGTTCTCACCGCGGTAGCTTAAGCCTGGGTCGGAGAAGTTGCCGTAGAAGAAGTCGATGCCGAGGTCGCGTGCATCCACGCGGAAGTGCGGCATGGAGGCTATGGCACGCGAGCCGCCTTCGGTACCCTTGCTGTAGAGACCCAAAGCGTAGCTGCTGTTGGTGTAGTCGCCTCTCATCTTGTTGGTGATGAACGGCGTGCTGTAGTACTTGTCGAAGTATGGCGACTTGCTGCCCAAGCCGTCGTCGAACATGCCGCTGGCGCCAGCGTAGCCCCAGCAAACGGGCATCTTATACTCGTTGAAGGCTACGGTAGGCCACTCTTTGGTGCTGCGGTTGTAGCCAGGGTCGTTGAAATCCTCGTAGTAAGGCAACTCGTAGTAGGTGCAGGGCACCTCTATCAGGGCGTGGGCGGGCTGCATTGCCGAGGCGGAGAGGCAGACGGTGGTGATGTTGAAGTGGAAGTTACGCATGCTGGGCAGGCCGCTCAACGTTATGGTGTCGTGCTCGCAGAACACGGTGGTGGAGTAGCGGCGGCTGCTGTCGGAGTGCCAGTATTCCACCATATAGCCCGTGGCGTCGGCGGGACCGTTCCACACCACGTGAAACACACCCGTCTCCAGTGCCGTGGCATAGTCCTCTTCGGGTATATGTATCGAGGTGCTATCTACCAAGCGGCACTCAGGCATTATCATCTGCACGTTGTCGATATAAAGGCCATAATTGGTGCCGTAAGTAGTGGTTCCGTCGTAGATGAAACTAAAGGCGGGATAGTAGGTCTGCGTCGGGTCGGTGGTGAAGTAGGTGTATGCCACGCTGTCGCGCTCGTAGTAGTTCTGACCCGTGGTGGGCAGCTCGCGCAGTGGGTAGAAGGTGGCGGTATCGGTCAGGTTCTTCACATAGCCCACCTCGGCGAGACCCACGTTGGCGGCCTTTTTATAACTGAAGGAGAGTTGCAGACGGCTCAAGTGCTCCTCAAACTCGGGCAGCACAGCCACGGCGCGCTTGTTGCCGTGCGAGTTGAGCGCCAGGGCGTTACCTTGCACCACATAATTAGGCGCGTAGGTGAGATACTCCTTCGGATAGTGGTCGTTAGCGTTAGCCAGTGCGTTGTTATTCTCTTCATCGGTACGGAAACGCACAGGGAATGTCCAGCACTGCGGCAGCACGTTAGGCGAGGCGTAGCTGTTGGTACGACGACGCCAGTCGGTGTTGTACTCGTTATGGTTTTGGTTGGATATTAATCCACTGTAGCCGTCGAAGTCCTCAGCGTAAGGCACCGACTGGCGCACACCGCAGGGGGTGCGGAAAGTGCCCTTGCCGCTGGCTCCGAAGGTAGCCTCCACCGGGCAGTGGGCAGTAACATAGAAGTCGTAGTCGGTCGAGGGGTCAAGGTCGAGGGTGTCGGCATTGATTTTGGTACGTATTACGATACCGCTGTCGCGGGCAAAGCCCTTGCGGCCGTATTCAATCTCGTAGTAGTCGGCGTTGGGCACGGCAGTCCAGCCGAGGATGCTGCTGTCGGCTTCGTCGGAGCGGAACATCACGTTGCGCACCGTCGGGCAGTCCTCCACCTTCGCCACGTTGATGTTGTCTAATAGCACATAGCGGTCGTAGAACACGTTGCCCGTGGCAGCGACGCCAGCGTCGTTGTTCTCGCCGTCGGCACCGCGGTACAAGAAGGCGATGCGGGCGGTGGCTGGCAGGCTGATGCCGCACTGGCTGAAGTCGTACTCTATACGTGTGTAGGTGGTGCAGGGCACCGCCATGCTCTTGAGCGGGGTGAAGGTGTTGGCGTCGTCGTCGTACACCACATAGCCCAGCACAAGGGTGCTGGTATCCACCGACCAGCCGTGGCGGTAGTCGAAGCTCAGCACGAGGTCTTCCAATGGGCTGGTGAACTCAGGCAGCACGGCGTAGGCGGGTGCTGCGGCGCCACGTGCACGCAGCACAAGGGCTTGTCCGGCGCTGTCGGCAGCCTCCAGACCGTTGTATATGTACGTGAATGGCGGCTTGTGGCTCCATGTGTTGTTATTCGCAGTATAATACGGCATCGCCTCCGTGTTGATCTTGTTGGTAGCGGGGAAGCTCCAGCAGGCGGGAAGCGTATGCAACGGATACTCGGTAGGAACCTTCAGCGCACGGGCGTAGTAGCCGGTCGGGGCAACTCCAGCATCCGTCTTATCGGGCGCTATAAAGGTGCCCTGTGCCTCGTCGTAGTCCTCAAAGTTCTCACTGTAGGGCAGTTCACGCACGCCGCAGCCGGGGTAGCTGCTTATCTTCAGTCCACCTCCATTGTTGACGTTGCATATCGGCGTAACGTAGAAGTCGTAGTAGGTGCTGAGGCTCAGGTTGCCTATCGTCATTCGCTGGCGGTTGGTAACCAGTGTGTCGCCCGTGCCACGGACGAAGCCCTTGGTGCCATACTCCACGCGATAGCGGTCGGCGCCTTTGATGCTGTCCCATGTCAGCAGCACGCTGCTGATAGCGGTAGGCGTAGCGCTCAGACCCTCCAACGACGGGCAGTCGGCGTAATCCACCACCACGTTGTCAATCGCGGCATACTCCGTCGTAGTAGTGCCATTGGCTTGCAGGCGGAAGGCGATGCGCGCCGTAGCGGGATAGTTGATGTCCTTGCGGTTGAAGTAGCAGGTCTGGCGTACTGCACCCGGAGCGGTAGAGGTCTCTGTAATACCTGGCATCGTCATCAACGGCACAAAGGTCTCTGTGTTGTTGAGGTCGGTGATATAACCCACCTCGAGCAGCGGAATATTCTTGTTGGTAGAGTAGATCTTGTTGCTGACGCGGTAGTAGTAGCGGTAGTCGAAGGTAACCTTCAAGCGGTTGATACTATCTGCCAGTTCGGGCAGTACAGTCACCACGTCGTTGGCCTGGTGGGCGGCGGTTGCCACACTGCTCATCAGCAGGTAGTTGCCAGTCAGTTTTATGGCGCCATCGGTGCTGGAGGTCAGCATAGCCTTGCTGACAGGGCTGTTCAAGCCACCGAGTTGTTTCCAGCACTCGCCTATGTTGTTGTTGGGCCAGTTGGTCGGTGCGGTTAGGGCGGTTACCACGTCATTGCTGGCGTCGTAACTCTGGAAGTCCTCGGTGTAAGGTATCGGGTAGATGGGGCAGTCGGTGATGAAGTCGGCGCTGACGTCGGCGGAGTTGCCTACAACCACGCCGCAGTTGCGGCGCACCAGCACGGTGTAACTCTGGCCGGGTGTGAGACCCGTGATGACGGTGTCGTAGCGGCCGTGCACGTCGATGGTTCTGCCGTAGCCAGGCGTGAAGCCCGCGGTGCCGTATTCCAGCACCCAGTCGTGGTAGAATCCCGTGTCGTTGACCGGCACGTTCCAGCGCACCTTAGCCGTGGTGCGGGTTACGTCGCTCAGCGTTACCGATGTGGCCACAGGGCAGGTAGCAGGCAGTGAAGAAGTATAACAGATTCGAAGGTTGTCAATGGCTCCTGGAGGATTCGTTGTTCCGCTACCATCAGTACGCCACGTTACAGCCCAGCGATAGTTTGTAGCACGTTTTGGATCCCATGTACCACTGGCCGATTGCACTGAATTCTCACGAGGTCTGTTCAAGAGCATCACACCATTCGACGGCGTTCCACCTGTATATGGCGAACCATCCCACGTATCTGTAGGAACGAGGTACAGATACATAAAGTCGTACGAGGTGTTCTCACCCCAGCACCGCCAGTTGCAGGACCACTTGATTTTCTGACCTGGATGTAACGGTAACGGCAGGTTGCGCATAGCATACGATGTATTGCTGGCAGCACCATAGTTATACCTGGAACCGTTGTCCGTAACATACAGACCCTTTAAACCACTGGCGGCCCAGCCAGTTCCAATCATCCACTTGTCGTTGTTGTTCGACCAGAAATACCAATCGCTCACATCACCCTCAAAATCTTCATCCCAGCAAGCATCGTCTACAACCAGATGAGACACAGTGCTCCATGGACTGGTGTCGCCAGGAGCGTAAACAGCCTTAACAGCATAGTTATGTACACGGTTGGAGGCGATATTATAGAACACCCTGCGTTGCGAGAGTTCCTCTATGGTGTCGTACAATGTGGCATCGCTCATACTTGTCAAACGGTCCACAACCCCCGTTATCTTGTATCCAATTATCCACTTCTGTACCGATCGTCCGGGCACATAGTAGTCAAGTTGCGAATTGTTGAGGCTGGTGTGCTCATCTTTGCGGTAGGCGGCGCGCAACACCGGCACCTCGGGGCGCTTGGTGATGTTGATATTGTCGATATATACCACGTTGTCGGTGTGGCTCACGCCACCCGGGTTCATACGGAAGGCAATATAGTATATCTCGTTGCTGTCGAGGTTGGCGTTGTCGGCAAAGTCGTAGTACTGGTTGGTCCAAGTGGTGGTCTTGGTGAACGACTTCAACGGTATGAAACTGGCGGTGTCGCCCTGGTTGGTGCAGACACCCAGTTCCAGAGTACCATAACTGGCGTTCTGGTTGCGGTAGTCGAAGGTGATGTCGAGTGCCGAGGGGTGGACCTCCAGCAATGGCAGCACCACCACGGCAGGCGCACGGTCGTTATACGAGCGCAGTGCCAAGGCGTTGGGTGTAGATTTTGTCGTTACCGTAGTAACAAATATCTGCGGATAGGTGGTGTCGCCGTTGCCAGCAGCGGTGCTAATCTGCGGGTATCCCCAGCAGTCGGGCATATACGCTGCGTTGAAGATACCCGACGGGTATGCGGCGTTAGACACGTTGGTGCGGAAGCCGTCGAAAGCCTGCGAGTAAGGCACCGTGGTGGGGTCACAGGTGGTGGTAAACTGACCCACCGCGCTCCACTCGCTCCAACTGCCGTCGTCGCACTGGCTACGCAGGTAGTAGTAGTAGGTGCTGCTGCGCGTCAAGCCGTGCAGGTTGATATAGGTATTGTTGGTGGTTGCTTGCGTGCCGTTGCCAGGGGTAAAGGTGCGGGTCTTGCTATAACTTATCTGATAGCTCGTGCAGTTGGGGTCGGGAGCCGTCCAATAGACATGGGCGGTGTCGCTCACGATGTTCTTCACCGTACCCTTGGGAGCGCGACAGTCGGGACGGACAGCCATCTTAAGGTCGTCGATAAGCAATGCCGCCGTGTTCTGAACGTCCTCATAGTGGAGACGCAAAGCGATGTACTTGCCCCAGGTGCTATCCACACCGTAGTCGGAGAAGTCGAAGCGATCCAACAACGAATAGGTGGTGGTATTAGTCAGCGTTGTAACGGTCTTGAACGATGTGGGGTCGTAAGGCGACGACATGATGCCGAGTTCGGCGTTACCGTAACGCTGGTCGAAGAAGCGGTAGTTGAAGCTGATGCGCATGTCAGTGGCATACAATCCGCTGTAAGGCATCACTGCATAGACATCGTGACCGCCACGGGTCTTCATTGCGAAGGCCCCGTTGCCAGCGTTCACCAACGCAGGCACCGTGGTTACCCAACTCTGGGTGTGGCCATCTTCGGCATAGTAGGCAGAACGCTTGGGCAGGAACCAGCAATTCAGTGGCTTGGTGGTGGCACCAGCATAAATCTTAGCGGCTCCGCACACGTTGTTGCTATAGTCGCTGCCGAGGTTGTCGAAGTTGTTGCCGTAGGGCATCGCCACTGGGTCGCAGGCGGTACGCACCTGCAACTTGGCGGCGGGGCTGCTGCCCTGCACGCCGTGGCTGGTAAGGTAGAAGTCGTACTCGCTGTTGGCGTCGAGTCCGACCGCCTCATAGCGCAGGTCGGTCAGGGCTATCGGCGTGCCATGGGCGGGGTCGAAGCCCTTGGGGCCATACACCAGCGTGTAGTCGGTGGCACCCGTGGCGGCGTTCCACTCGATGGTGGCGCTGCTGTTGTCCACCATTGTAACGCGCAGGTTGGTGGCACGTTTCACCTCGCCCATGCGACCTACCTCTATGTCGTCGATCATCACGGGGAAGTTGTAACCATAGATAGTGCCGCTGTTAGCCACAGGCGTATAGCGGAAGGCGATGCGTGCCTCGTTGGGGAAGTTATCCAAGCCCTGCATGCTGCGACGGCGGGCAGCCTCGCGGTAGTCGAAGGTGAAGTCCTCGTAGTCGAAACAAGGCGGCACCACTGCCAAGGGGTAGAAGGTGTTGCCAAGGTCTATGTAGCCGAGTTCCAACGTACCCGCATTCCACTCGTTGTAGTTGCGGTGTTTGAAGTCGATGTAGAGATTCTCGATTGCGGTGTCGATGCGTGGCAGCGCCACCACGGCGGGCGTGCCGCTCTGGGTGCGCATCACCAAGGCCTTGCCGCCGTTGGGCGAAGTGCCGTTGCCGCCAGCCACGTAGGGATCGCCACTGTTGTTGCTGTCGGTAACGATGTAGTACTGCGGATACTGGTCGGTGCGACGCATCATGCCCTCCACATACCAGCAGTCGGGCAGGTGGTGCGTGCTCGATGTATATTGAGCGGGAGGAGTCAGGGCGTCGAGGGCGTAGCGTCCATCCTCGGTGTATATCTCAAAGTTCTCCTTGTAGGGCAGTGTGGCGCGCGAGCAGCCCACGGTGGTGGTCAGTATGGCGGGATAGCTCCAGTTGGTGTCGTTGCCTGTGTCGCCACCGCAGAAGGCATAGACGAAGAAGTCGTACTCGCGTTCGTTGACCAAGCCGCGTATGCTGGCAGGAGGAGCGGAGACCACCATGGTGTGGTCGTCGATGCGCTGGTCGTAGCTGCCCACTGTGCCACGGTAGGGTTCGGGCGTATCTTCGTCGCTGTGCAGGCGGTACTGCACCACATAGTGATGCACACCGGCGGCACCCTCCCAGTCGAGGGTCACGCTCTGTCCGTCGGTACCCACGGCACTGAGGTAGTGCGGCGTGGGGCACGGCATCACGGGCGTTACGCACACCTCATCGAGGGCGGCGTACTTGTCGTTCTTGCTCACCGACTGCCAACGGAAGGCTATCACCTTGCGCTGCGTGGGCATGTCGCTCTCCAGACCGTCGAGGCTGAAGTCGTGCTCGTAGTAGGTCATCGTAGAGGCGTAGGGCAGCTCTTCGAGTTTCACGAAGGTGGTCTGGTCGTCGGCATCCAACAGGTAGCCCAACTCCAACTTCTTGGTGTCGGCACACTTGTAGTAGAAGCTCATGGAGAGCTGGTTCAGCTGGGTGTAGAACTGTGGCAGCACCGTGTATCCATAGTTAGTGGAGGTGGTGCTCATGCGCATCTGCAGCGCCATGCCGCTATACACATAGTTGGGGTCGGCGGTGATGTAGTGCTTGGGATAGACAGTGCTTCCCCAAGTTACCGCCGCCGTCGGTGTGGCGTATGTGCTGTGGCTGAACTGCCAGCAGGTGGGCTTGTAATAATCTCCTCCATAGTTGGTGGGCTCAGTGCCGGCGTTGCGGCTGTATTTCAAATCGTCGCCACGCACCTCGAAGTTGTCGAAGGTCTCACACCATGGCACATACTGCGGACGGCAGGGTGCGGTGAAGGTGTGGCGCGTGCGTTCGCTGCTGTCGCTGCCAGGCGTGCAGATGGTACGCACATAGAGGTCATAGACGATGCCTGGGTCGAGGTCCTTGATGACCACCTTGCCGCGGGCTGGGGAAGCGAGGGTGCCGCCATCCACATACATGCTTATCCCCGTGCATACGGCAAACCCCGCGTGACGGTAGTCCACCCTGTACCCGCGGCCGCCGC
>JAGHVA010000116.1 GCA_018064565.1 Candidatus Colimorpha onthohippi | reverse complement strand
CTTTTGGGGGGTGGGGTTGAGTGGGGGTTAGGTGGAGGCGGGTTGGGCGGCGTAGAGGGTGCGAAGGAGGATTTCTTCTACTTGCTGCTGTAGGCTTTGGGCGTTGTCTTGGAGGCTGCCGTTGAAGACGATATTCTCTACCATCTTGCCGAGGTTGATGGTGATCTGGGTGTTGCGGGTGCCGCCAGTGGCTACGGTTTCGGCTTTGCTGGTGGCGGTGGCGGTTGGTGTGGTGGCGGATTCGATGTCGGGTGTTGTGGTTATGGGTTCAATGCCTTGGTGGGTGTCTTTCTTTTCTTGGTTTGAGCTGTAGTTGTTGCGGCCTTTCTGGGGGCCTCGGTGGTAGGTGGCGGTTACCCCACACACCTATGACGAGGGCGCAGAAGCCATCGCACTTGTTCCAGAGGGTGGCGAAGAGCCCTATGATGAGTGTGATGGCACTTGCTATCCACCCCACTATAGGTATGGAGACGATGGCGGCGGAGATGCCGTTGACGATGTCGATGAATGACGGGCATGAGCGTTTTGAGGCTGTCGGCTTTTTCGAGGTAGGTGCCGAGTTCTTGCGCGCCTGCCAGTTGCACCTCGTCGCCGATTACTCCGAGTTTCTGCTGAGCGGAGGCGAGGTCTTTGATGCTCTGGATTTCGGCATCGGATGCTGCCATGGTGTTGCGCATCACTTGTGCGAGTTTTGCCTCGGCTTCTTGCTGAGCTTCGTTGGCGGCGGTGAACTCTTGCATGGTGGAGATGGCCTTGCTGGCGAGCTGAATCATGCTGTTGATGCCTGAGGCAAAATTGCTGATTTTATCGAACGCACCCTTAAAGCCATTCGATTTTTCAGCGACTTTTTCAGTGTCGTCTGCAAACTGGTCAACGATGTCGTCTAAATCCTTGAACTTGTCGGACACATCAGCGACTGTAAAATCCACCTTATCTACAAAATCGTCCATATTGTCGGCGACTTTTCCTACGGAATTTCCCATATTGACGGTGGAGTCTTTGACGATGTGGGCACCGATGTTGCACTTCTCAAACAATGCTTCAAACTTGTTTGTAATTACGTTCAGTGCATCGATGTTGCAATTGAAGTCGATGTTGAAGTTGATGATGTTGTCGGCCATGGCTTTGGTGGTTTGTGGAAGTTTTTGTATCTTTGCAGGCAGAAAGGAGAATTAACGATGACTCTAATACCGGCAATAATTGTTACCTTCTTAATCTTCAGGATTCTCTTGAAACATGGTTGCAAGGGAGTAAACCTTATCAAGTATGTTAAGAGTGGTGGCAAAAAAAAGTGGTAATATTCCATTCCCCATCTCTCTTATTCCGCTAAAGCGGGTGCAAGGATTTAACCCCTTGCACCCGATTCTTCTTTGCGGATGTCTGCCAGTTGGGCGAATTTCTCTGCCCAGAGTTGGTCGGGGAGGCTGTCGGGGTCTGGGATGTGCAGGTAGTACTGTAGCATGGTGTTGATGTAGCCTATCCAGTTGTCCCTGATTGATCCGATGGCAGGCTGCCGAAGCCAACACCGCCACCGCACGCGCACGCACCGCCAAGCAGTGGGCACAGTTCAACGACAAGGACCACCGCGACCTCTTCCCCAACCTCCAGTGGCTCCCATCTCGCTCCGCCACACCCAGAGAGTAACACATCCCCTTTTACAACATCATCCTCCCCAAGACCGACATCTTCTGGCAGCACAACCAGCCAGGCAACCTCTGGAACTGCAAGTGCGACTGGCAAGAAGCCATGGACGACCCCATCAGCAACGAAGCCAAACAAGAACTCGATGTCAATAACATCCAGATAGCCTCCCCCGGCTGCGAAGGCAACCCCGGCATCACAGGCGAGATATTCTCCAATAGAGCCGCCTACTTCCGTAATCCACCCGCAGGAACAGAACATGCTGCAAAGTCCCCAAACCGCGACCATGCCATCGACCATGCCACATCTTCGCACAACCGCAGGCCTTTCCAATGCAAACTATGTGATCATCAGGTAACGTTCGACATGACCAATAAAAAAATAAACAGACACTATGCCGATTGCTTGTTCGAGAAAAAGGAGTTCTTCGTAAAGAACGAGCTTCTCTACGATCAAAGCCTCTTGAAGAATGCCGAATTGGTAGGCTGGAAACCCTCGGACACAAGCCACAACACCAACAAGGATACCATACGTCTGAAACGGAAGACTGACTATTTCTACTACTACAGGCTCACCATCGGCAACAATGTCATCTATCTGCATATCGGACACTACCGCGACACATCCAACCTCTACCTGTATTATGCCAGCCTAAAATCTCCGAAAGATATGAAACAGCCATAAAAACAAGAAGCGACCATAGTAATGTAGGTCATACAACCTAACTGTTACTACAGCCGCTCCAATTCTTTGAGTGGTTTTCTGCCTGCAAATGTACAACCTTTTTTCAATATCCGCAAAAAAATAATTTTAACCCCCTTTCACCACCACCCAATCCCCTTTGTCCCGTTTCATGAGGCTCGGCCTCATGGCTCCCAGCCTCCC
The DNA here is from genome assembly GCA_018064565.1 of Candidatus Colimorpha onthohippi. GTDB lineage: Bacteria > Bacteroidota > Bacteroidia > Bacteroidales > P3 > Colimorpha > Colimorpha onthohippi. Next base: position 6,096 of record JAGHVA010000116.1, on the reverse strand, counting down.
CACCCAAACCAAAAGCCCGAGGCATTCAATGTCTCGGGCTTTGGTGTTTCAATACTGTTGCAACGGTGTTACAACCCCATGCCTAACGGCATTTTTAGCGTCAGTGGTATATCTGTACTCAAGGGCTTCTCTTGGTCGGCTTTTTCGTACGCTGACTGCCGACAGGCAGGTTCGTATTGTGGGTGGGGATGCGGCAAGTTATGTTTCTACATGCCGTTTGGCAGATAGGATCGACTTATCAAAGCTGTTGGTTATATCATGCCAGTCTTTGATAGGGCGCGTATCGTAATGTTAGTGCTGCACCAGAATCTTGTGGTTTTGTTGCCCTATGTGTAGCAGATATATGCCAGCTTTTAAGTGCTGGATGTCGATTTGGTTCAGTCCGGTAGTCATTGTCTGCGTCAGCATTTTTTTGCCTTGGATGTCGTATAACGATGCCTCTGTTTGGGTCGTTGTCGTGATATTGAGTACATTTGTGACGGGATTTGGGTATATGGCTATGTCGTGGGTGGTGGCATTTTTTATGTCAAGTGCGTTTATGTGCATCACTCCGACTCCAGCAAGGTCAAATCCGCAAGAGTTAAAATCGGTAGGGTAGGGGTCGTTGATGATGTGTCCGTAAGCGTCGCGACTGCCGTAGGTGGAATCGATGGTGCCTACTACGTCTATCAGACGTATATGTGAGATATGGTTGATGTCGATATTCGCACTGTCGCGTAGAGCTTCAAGGTCGAACGGGGTGCCGTAGCCCATTCGGTATTTTCCTGCGAGGTTGTTGATCATTGTAGGGTCGATGATGCCAAAGCCATCTATCTGGGTTTCGGTTTGTGTAAGACTGGTAGAGGGGAATCGGACATAATGGATTCCATCGGAACTTACCTCTACAAAGGCTAACTCCAAAAAGTCGTCATCGAACGAATTCTCATACACAGCAAAGTCTGGTCCGTTGCCATTGTAGATCTCTCCGCCGAAAGTCAGCACCGCCGAACCTCCATCACCAAGACTTACTACGTTGATGTTGTTGGTCATAGATACGGGTCCTGTAGCCATCGTGTCGTTACCATAACTTGCAGGTATGGTTGTTCTGGCAATATCAATGGGTCCGCGGTGTACAACACATGTTGTAGCCCAAGCCACGACAGCACTGCTGTCGGCCGCTATGGCGTTGCAGTTAGGTGTACCTACTTTGCCGCAAAAGGGACCATGTACCACGATTGAGGTGTCGTGAGAGGTGCTGTCGGTTGGGTTGACAGCATGCACGGGGGTAGTCCAGATGCCTGCGGTGGCATAATATACGCCAGCCCATTCCATGGAGTCGGTCGTAATCATGCTTGCCATGTCGCCTACCTTAGCAACATCGTCAGGATGCAGATAGGTGCTACTTGCCATATCGCTTGCGGTGATACCGTTGACGTTGAACATGATATTGAAGGCGGACACTACACCGATGGTATCGTCTCCGTTGGTGAAATGGAAATCGGTTATATTGCCTTCGTATGAGAAGCGGTAGTCGTATCGCTTAATTGAATCCAAGGCGTCGGTAAGGCTTATAGACTCGCCGTCAAACTGAACACCCCATGCAAGAGCGGTATCTGGTTGAGCCCATGAGAGAATCAGTATCGAGCGGTTCTGGCCTGATCCTACCCAAAATTGGATGCGTGAGGCGGAGATAGTAGCATCGTGCAGTGGAGGGATGCTTACTGGATAGATAGGGGTAGTCCAGATAGCAGCGGTGGGGTAATAGAATCCGCCATATTCAGCAGAGTCGGTTACTATGCCTACCTCAGAGTCGGCTATCTTTATAATATCGCCATCGCCTACCATTTGGGCATCGTAGCCTAAGTTGGAGGATATATGGTTGACGTTCAGCCACCAGTAGTTGTTATTGCCATTGCTCAGACTGAGCGTGTCGAATCCAGTATCGAAAAATATGTCGGCGATGCCCCAGTTGGAGGCAGTGTATTGGAATCGGTAGTCGTTGGCGGCGATGTCGTCCATGATTTGCTGTATGCTTACAGAGTCGCCGTCAAAGCGATAACCCCATGCGAGAGCGCTGTCGGCCCATACGGTAGTGAATATGACAGAATGAGTGCCATTGCCAACCCAGAATAATATCTCGTCAGGGGTGATAGAGGCATCGTCATCGGTAGTGTTGGTAGTGCTTGCGGTAGCATTCTGTCCGAGCAGTACCACGAAGGTAAGTAGTCCCAATAATAGTGTCAGTATGTGTTTCATCGTTCTGTTTTGTTTTAATTCTTTATTTTGTTAATTATTAGGTGGGTGCTGGTGGCAGAGGCGCCTTCTGCCTGGCAGCTATTGGACTATAATAGTCAAATGGTATGAGGAGACCTCACCATAAGGTGAAGCCTATATTCAACGAATTCCCGCCAAAGATATTGGTGGAAATAGCCTTGCGTTGTGTGCTAACGCTATAGCATACAACCGCACCAAGAGATAATATGTGATAATGTAACATAGTCATGAAGTCCTTTCCTCGAGAACTAATCATTCGCGATTTGGCAGGTCTTCTGACTTTGACTCGTTGTGTTTTTCGTGCCTTCTCATGTGGCTATGGCGCCACACAATGGCTGTTTGATAATCAAAAACGCAACCGAATGAGTCTTACAGCTGCGGGACAGTTCAGGACTTACACCTGATTCCCTTTTGATGCCCTAAGTGAGCAACCAAATCGGCTGCAAAGATACATACTTTTTTTGAATGGAAATGATTTTTTTGAGAAATATTTTTTGATACTTGGCTTAGGACAAGCATTGATAGGACTTAAATTGATATTGGTGGGTGTGATAGATAGAGAAAGAATTGTTATAGCAAGGACCCTGAAAGTTGAACAAACAACTTTCAGGGTCCTTATTATGTATCGGGTGTGTCGGCTTGTCTTAGAAGCCGAGACCAAACCAGTACCAGCAGTCGTTCTCTAATTTGTTCCAGATGTCAACGGAATAGGAGTAGGCAGATGCTGTGTAGGCATTGAGGAGTGGCGTTACTTGGTCGGCATGGTCTTTGCGATAGAGCTGGCGTACCTGGCGTTCGAGGTCTTGCAGACCTTCGAAGGCGTGGTCATCGCACTTCTTGACATCGCTCATGACGCGTTTTTTGGTGCTTTGCCACTGGAGGGTGGCCAACTTGTTGGCGCGACGATACTTCCACACAACGGCGTCGGGGTTGTATTTATTCTGTCCGCAGAGGCTATAGGCTTCTGGAAGTGTGGAGGTGCCGCAGAAGATGGGAATGCGAGGGGTCTCGGCAGGGTTGTCAACGCTCATCCAGCAGATGCCTCCGATGGCATCGGGGAGCCATCCGCGCAACTGTATGATGTGTGAGTAGGAACACCATGCAACACTCACGGTACGCATAAATTCAACACTGCCTGGTTTTAAGGCATTGTAAAGCCGCTCGGCATTGCCAGTCATCCATGGGTTGGCGATAGGGCTGGTGATAGTGTCTTTGTAGGGTTTGCCGTTTTTGTCTTTGCGGTCAACCACCACTTTGAGATTTTTGCACATATCCATATCGGTGCCTTCGTAGGTAGAGCGGAACAATTCGATTACTTCGCGTACGTCAACATTGTCGTCAGGTTTGACCGAGAAAGGGAGTTCGTCCATGTCGCGGTTCAAACGCAGCGATGGGGCTAAGGCGTTGAGGATGAAGTATTCGCGTTCGCGGTAGTTGCGGCCGTTGGCATAGTCGCAGTTGAAGGCTTTCCAAAATACAAATTCGCCTTTACCGTCCCACAGTTTGAATTTCTTAGCCACTTTCTCGATGTTGTCGGAGCACATGAAATAGTCAGGATTGTCGCGTTGGAGCTTGCCGATACGTGGGATATTGGCGCTCACGCCGACATGGTCGTCGGGGATGCGTTGGGCAGCCCAAATGCCACCAATTTTCTTTGGGCCTTCGCCCAAAATCTCCATCTGCCATACTTCATTTGGGTCGGCGATGGTGATACACTCACCGCCATCGGCATAGCCGTAGCGCTCAACGAGTTCGCCAATCAAGCGAATCGCTTCGCGTGCTGTTGTGCAGCGTTGCAATGCAACCCGTTGCAACTCCTCAATAAGAAACATCCCATCGCCATTGCGCAGTTCGCTGGGACCTCCAAAGGTGGTCTCGCCTATAGCCAGTTGGTGTTCGTTCATGCAAGGGTAGGCAGTATTCAGATAAGCATAGGTATGCGCTTCTTCAGGGATTGTGCCTGCAATACGTACGCCAGCGGTGTCGCCCGCATAGTTGGTGTGCATGGTGTTTTTATACACGATATGGCGGTCGCCGCGTTGATGGTCGGCAGCGGGCTCGATAGTCATCCAAGTGCGGTAGCGGCCATCGCATGTGTGCGAAGTGATGACACTGCCATCCTTTGATGCCAATTTGCCTACCATGATACTTGTGCAGCTTTGACCTGGGGCTGTGATAGGTTGCGGAAGCTGCTGTGCACTCAGCATTAAAGTGCAGAGTGTTAATGTGAATAGTAATGTAATCTTTTTCATGTGTTTATATGTCTGTATTGCTCAATTTCTTGATTTACAAATTTACATTATTTTTGCCAATATTGAGAGGTATTTTATTCACATGCTATTGACAGTAACAATTGTGCTGCTGGGTTGATGATTTCGTCGGGGAAATCATAGTCGGGGTGGTGTAGTTCGGGATGGTTTTTTCCTGCGCCAATGCCGAATAGGGCTCCAGGGTAGTGTAACAGATATTCAGCGAAGTCTTCCGACCAGCGAAAAGGCAAGTCTTTTTCTGTTATGACATAATGGTGGCGGAGGGCGATATCTCTAATGTGATTTACGCACTGGGGATGGTTTTCGGTGGCATGAAACGGCTCGCGCAGGCTTGTGTTGAGAGTTAGGCCATACTTATGTGCAGCAGTTTGGGCTATGGTATCGGCAGCATCTTGCAGTTGTCTCATGTTTTGATTGGTATAAGCTCGCAGCGTGAACATCACTTGGCCGTAACCGGCGGAGGTTCCGAAAGCTTCATCACCTATCTTCGTGCAGATTAAAGTGGCTTGGCGGAATTGGTCGATATCGGCATCTACCGCACTGCTTAGGTCCAAAATCTGATTGATGATTTGAGCTATGGCTCTGCCTGGGTTAATGCCTTTTTCAGGGGTGGAGGCGTGGGTCTGCCTGCCTTGTAATGAGTAAATGACGCCCGATGATGCAGCGGCGAACGTACGGTTGCATATTACTACATCGCCTAATCCAAACCCAGGAAGATTATGGTATCCGTAAATGGCTTTGATGTTATATTGCTGTAATATGCCACTCGCAATCATCTTGCAGGCTCCAGTTCCGGTCTCCTCTTCTGGTTGGAAAATTAGGAGTATGCCAGTGTCGAGATTTGCAATTTGGTTGACCAATAATTGGGCTACTTGTAGTAATGTGGCGGTGTGCCCGTCATGTCCGCATTTGTGACTTATACCTGCGGTGTGTGAGCAGTAGGGCAAGGTGTTGGATTCGTTGATAGGAAGGGCATCCGTATCTGCGCGTAGTGCGATGCAAGGTTTTGTGGAATCGCCCCAAAAGGCAACAACTCCATAACCGCCCACGTGCGTGTGCAGTGCGGTCGGACTCAATTGCTGCAACGTGGATACAATCAGGTCGTGAGCATACTGTTCGCATCCAGAAATACCTGGATTTTGGTGTAGTAGATGACGTAACATGAGTGTGCTATTGGTTTCCGTATTGTTTGACGAACTGTTCAAAGAGGCTGCCTCGCTCTTCAAAATTCTTGAAGGCATCGTACGACGCAGCGGCTGGAGAGAGTAGGCAAGCACCTCCAGCTTTTGTGTGCTGGTAGCACCAGGCTACGATGGTTTCGAAATCGTTGTTTATCAATATATTCCGGTGCTCGACTTCGGGCGGTATGAGTGTCTGGTATTCGTTAAGGATACGTCGGCCGGCACGTCCTACAAAGGCAATGTTGTTGATTTGGGATTGTAGCAGATAGAGTGCTAATGGTTGGTAGTCGATACCTCTGTCGTAGCCGCCCACTATAAGGGTGTCAACGTCTTTAATCGCATCAACGGCAGCAATCGTGGCTGCTGGTATGGTCGAGATGCTGTCGTTGTAA
>JAGHVA010000085.1 GCA_018064565.1 Candidatus Colimorpha onthohippi | reverse complement strand
ATTCAGTATGCTGGCCACCCTCTACTCTCAAGACCCTGGGTCGTCGAAAAAAGGTGGAGAGTTGGGCTTCTTTGGCAGGGGCGACATGGTGGGAGAGTTTGAAGCTGCAGCTTTTGCTTTGAAACCTGGCGAGGTGTCGCCGATTATCGAGACACAATATGGTTTTCATATATTGCAACTGATTGAGCGCAGAGGCAACACTATCAATGTGCGTCATATCTTGCTGCAACCTAAAGTGAATGCCGAGGATTTGTTGAAAGCTCGTATCAAGTTGGACAGCATCGTGCAGGCTATACGTCTGGGTAATATCACTTTTGAGGATGCCGCACGCAAATATTCTACCTCTAATACCAGTAAGTTGGGCGGAACGCTGGCTAATCCGCGTACGGGTAACATGCGGTTTACGAAAGATGTGTTTGCGGAGTTGTATCCTGGTATCGGGTTGGTTGCAATGAACGAAGGCGATATCTCTAATGCTACTTTGATGCAGGACGACGAGGGGCACGACCTGTATCGCGCAATCCTGCTGACTAAAAAAATCGAAGCGCATACAGCGAATCTTACCGATGATTATGACAAGATTTATAATGCTGCGTTGCAAGAAGCCAAGAATAAAAAGGTGTTGGAATGGTCGTCGAAGATGATTAAAAACACATACATCAGGATTGACGAAGAGTATCAGACTTGCAATTTCAAATTGCCTTGGATAAGTAAATAACTTGTTATTTGATGATATGTGCTGCTTCGGTAGCGGTTGTTGTAACTTTATTTCGTTTACGTTATGTCCGATTCACAACAAATTGACTCGTTGGGTGTTCATTATCAAAATCTGCGAACAGAGATTGGCAAGGTGATTGTTGGTCAGCAACGTGCTGTGGATAGTCTGCTGGCAGCAGTGTTTACGGGTGGGCATTGCCTATTGGTTGGTGTGCCTGGTTTGGCAAAGACCTTGATGGTCAATACGCTGGCAAAGGCTTTAGGACTTTGTTTTAGCCGTATTCAGTTTACTCCCGATTTGATGCCATCAGATATTACAGGGTCGGAAATCTTGGATGAGAATAGAAAATTTCAGTTTATCAAGGGTCCAGTGTTTGCCAATATAGTTTTGGCTGACGAGATTAACCGTACGCCGCCCAAAACGCAGGCAGCGCTTCTTGAAGCCATGCAGGAACATTCGGTAACTGTGTCGGGCAAAAGTTACGAGTTGCCGTCGCCTTTCTTTGTGTTGGCTACTCAAAACCCGATTGAGCAGGAGGGTACTTATCCGTTGCCAGAGGCACAACTGGATCGTTTTATGTATCAGGTTAGGTTGGATTATCCCTCGCACGATGAGGAGAAAGCTATCGTGATGAGTACCACTGCTGATACCCATCCTGAGGTTGAGGTGGTGCTTTCGGCTGATGAGATAGTGTCGTATCAGACTGCGATACGCAGGATGCCAGTTACGGACAATGTGTGCGATTATGTGGTGCGTTTGGTGGCATCTACACGCCCAGCGACGGCGCCGGATGGATCGATGACAAAGCGTTATGTGTCGTGGGGCGCAGGGCCTCGGGCTTCGCAATATTTGGTTATGGGAGCCAAGACTCATGCCGCTTTTCATGGTAAGTATTCGCCAGACATCGAGGATATACAGGCTGTAGCAGCCGATGTGTTACGTCATCGTGTGGTTCGCAATTATTATGCAGAAGCGGAAGGAGTGAGCACCGATGATATTGTCAATGAGTTGATCAAACAAGCCAATAATGGTTAACCGTAATATGAAACATCTTTCTCCGATACGGGTTCGTCTTAGGATGGCCAGATTGCTGCTGGTGGTAGCTTTTCTACTCCTCTCAATGGATGTGTTGGGGCAGTCGGGCATATATATTCCATCGCCTAAACCTGTCAGAAACATGCAGAAAGCCTTGGTTAATCCAGATCAGTTTTGTCTTCTTATAGGTTATTCAGGCAACGATACGGTATTTTCTCTGTCGATGCTTGACTTGTTGGATTCTGTTTATCGTATCGCCTTTGCCAACGATAATCCTAAGTTATACGCGATGATGATAGAGGGCTATGGCGGCGCAGATGATGCTTTGACTCACAAACGGGTTGATGATGTGTTGCACTATTTTGCCAGCCGTTGTCATGCTCCGTTCCCGATACGCAATGCCGTCAACCCTATTCATTGCTCATGTCATGGCGACACGGTGGAACAGGTGCGTTACGAAGTCCCTGTCTCGCTTAAATATTATAATTGTTCAGAATTGCCTGATAGCAGGTTGCTGCTGAACAAGACGATACCTTTGAATAATACCGTCTTGGTTACTTTTCAGAACAATCCAGCGGAGTGTATCGGTATGGCCAATGGCTGTTTTTTGCCAAGCACGGATAGCCTGATTCGTGGGTATTACTCCTCTCTGGAGTTGCCCAAGGGATCGGTCTATGCGGTGTCGGGTACAAAGGATGCGTGTCCGCCAGCGTTGCATATCGATATTGAGGAGCATTTGGACTATAATGAGATAGTGGAGCGTTATTTTCTTGTGCCACATCCAAAGCAGATAATTGTCCAGGCAGGCTATATCGTATTGAAAAGTAATTTTAATCGCAGTTTTGGCGAGTGTGAATTGGAACTCCCCGACTCGATATTTCTTAATATACCCGTGTCGGAAGATCAGTTGGAAGCGAAGCTTAAGATCTTCGCAAAAAAACAGACTGAGAAAGGTGTGGAATACCGTATGCTTACGGCAAGGAAAATCAAGAACAAGGCTACTGGGTCGGTCTCTTATCAGGTGGCCTTGAATGCCGCAATGATGGATACTATTTTCTTGGGCAAGAAGATAAAGTTAGAAGAAATCAAGGATTATTTTTATCCTGTGGAGAGCGACCGTGAAGAGGGTACCGTTACGGTCAAAGGTAAGTATTATAAGGCTTTTGTTATGAACCGCAAGGGTGTATATGAAAGCAAGAAAGGGCTCAGGATGTTGATAAGGCAGGAAGTGAGCGTAAATGAAGAGAAAGAAAGGGAATCGGCGGGTAAGCCCGTTGATGACGAGTATATTGAAGATGATTTGTAATGATTATAGTACACCATCGGGTGTAAAAAAAATAATTGCGTAGAATGGCTTATTTACAGACAGATGTAACAAAGGTTACGACCAGAGTGCTTCAGAATATGAAGCATAACGGTGAAAAAATTGCCATGCTTACAGCCTACGATTATTCGATGGCTGCTTTGTTGGACAGCGCTGGAATTGACGTCATCTTAGTGGGTGATTCCGCCGCTAATGTAATGCAAGGACATAAAACGACATTGCCTATCACCCTTGACGAGATGATCGTATATGCTTCGTCGGTGGTAAGGGCTGTAAAACGTGCTTTTGTTGTGGTGGATATGCCGTTTGGAACCTATCAGGGAAACTCTAAGTTGGCTTTGGCTTCAGCAATCCGGATTATGAAAGAGACTGGTGCCGATGCGGTGAAGTTGGAAGGCGGCGAGGAGGTTCAAGAGTCAATATCCCGTATTCTCTCGGCTGGTATTCCTGTAATGGGACATCTTGGGTTAACTCCGCAGAGCATCAACAAGTTCGGCTCTTATGCGGTGCGCGCCACAGGCAGCGAAGAGGCAGAGCAGTTGTTGCACAATGCGCACCTATTGGAACAGACAGGCTGTTTCGCCATGGTATTAGAGAAGATACCTGCTCGGCTGGCATCTCAGGTGGCCCAAGAAGTATCGATACCTGTTATTGGCATCGGAGCAGGCGGCGATGTAGATGGTCAGGTATTGGTGTTGCAAGATATGCTGGGTATTACGCAACAGTTCAAACCCAGATTTCTGCGCTTGTATGCTACCTTGGGAGAATCGGTGTGTCATGCTGTTCAACAGTATATCGGTGATGTGAAAAATAAGGATTTCCCCAACGACCAAGAGCAATATTAAACTATCTGTTGTGTTTAATACTGTATTCGATTATTCTGCAAGTTAACATTTGTTGATGAATTATATAGGTTTAGTAGTAGCCGTTGTAACGTTTTTAATTGTCGGTCTGTTTCATCCGATTGTTATCAAGTGTGAGTATTATTTTGGTACGCGTTGTTGGTGGGTGTTTGCACTGGCTGGTGTTTTGTTTGTTGTGGCAAGCTTGCTGGTAGGAAATGCTGTAGTTGGTTCTATCTTGGGTGTTTCGGGATGCACTTGCTTATGGAGTATTTTCGAGATTTTTGAGCAGAAAAAACGAGTTCAAAAAGGTTGGTTCCCGATGAATCCGAAGCGAAAGAACGACTACATGTGAAGATTCACGTTTGGAAGCACGATACTGATGGCGTGGTGTAAAGGGGTTTATAAAGGAGTAGTGTCCTATTTGCTTTTGTGTGCTATTGGATGATGTGGTTGCGTCTTTATAAATTGTGCTATTATGGAAAAATTTTCTGAAATTATTGGCGGCGACACGCTTACATTAGTCGATTTCTATGCTACTTGGTGTGGGCCTTGTATGGAGATGGCTCCCGTAGTGGAACAACTCAAGAAAGACTTTGGTAGTCGTATTCGTGTAATCAAAGTGGATATAGATCGAAACGAACCCCTTTTGCTGCAGTACGGCGTAACTGTGATTCCAACGATGTTTCTTTTTCGCAAAGGAAAGCAGTTGTGGAGCCATTCAGGGGTTGTCGATTTGTCGATATTAAAAGAAGAAATCAATCGCTATTTATAGTGGTTTTTTAACTTATTATTAACCAATAATTTGTTTTTTTTTGATTATGGCAAGTAAATATGCAGGAACTCAAACTGAGAAAAATTTAGAGGCTGCCTTTTCTGGTGAGTCGCAAGCCCGGAACGAATACACTTATTTCTCATCGGTTGCTAAAAAAGAGGGTTACGAGCAGATAGCAGCGCTGTTTCTCCAGACTGCTGAAAATGAGAAGGAACATGCAAAGATGTGGTACAAAGAACTTCATGATGGTGTGGGTACCACTGCTGAGAATTTAGCCGCTGCCGCTGATGGTGAGAACTATGAGTGGACCGACATGTATGAGGGTTTTGCCAAGACTGCAGAAGAAGAGGGCTTTAAGGCATTAGCAGCCAAGTTTCGTTTGGTGGCTGCTATCGAGAAACGCCACGAGGAGCGTTATCGTGCGTTATTAAAAAATATCGAAAACAATCAGGTGTTTGAGAAAGGCGATATTACTATTTGGGAATGTCACAACTGTGGACAA
>JAGHVA010000149.1 GCA_018064565.1 Candidatus Colimorpha onthohippi | reverse complement strand
CTGATCTTTATAATACTCCAAGCTTGTTTCTGCCTTCTGAATAGCGCACGTCTGTTCACGCATTTTTGCAGTCGCCCTGCCCCAATCCGTGATAGGTACCGAAAGTACCGCCATAGCAGCTCCTGACCACTGCGAATGGTCTATGAGTTTTCCATAACCATACTCACCCACTACCAAAAAACTCGGCAAAGCCTCTCCCAACGCCATTTGCCGCTGCAACCGATATGCCTCCACCTGCTTATTCAAAAGCATAATCTCTGGCTGCCCATCTACCACTTGCTCTTCATCATAATAATAGATAGACGGCTGAGACAATTGGGCAGACAACGGTTCCACACTTATATCACCGATATAAGGTACCGAATCGCTCGACTGCGATACGTATGGACTATACTCCATACCCATAATCCCTAATAAATTCATCTTGGCAAGCCTAATGCCATTCAGCAACCTGCGCCGCAGAATCTTAATTTCGTTACGCTTCTGCATCACGGTCAGCGTATCGCTCGGCAAGACTATACCCGCACGATATGCCACACGCACCTGCTCTACCAACGTATCTATATCTCTCAATCCCTGCTCCACCAACTGTTGTTTCTCCTGCAAAGAGACCAACTCCCAATAGGCATCTTCTACCTTTTCGTCTGCATCACGCTCACTTACTTGCAATTGCAACTGCTTAGCATCCACATTAAGATCTGCCAACTTGTTGCCATTTCTAATTCTACCTCCCATATAAATAGGCTGCACCACACCCCCTATAAATCCATATCCATTTTGAACCTCTTCGATATGCGAATCCAAACCTACCAATCTGGAGCCATATCTCAAAATATTGCTAAGCGAATTCGCAACCGCAGATCCCTTGACATAATCAAACATATCAATATCAACCAATGGGGAGGTCATATTATACCCAAATCCCATCAACAGAGCCTGCGGATAATAAAGTGTGCGCGCTTGGATTTGAACTGCCTTAGCAGCTGACACATCATATTGAGCCCCCTTGATAGCATGGCTATTTGAATGTGCTATCGACAAGCATTGAGAAAGATTCAACTGACGCGGCACACGACCTTCTTGCGCCTGACTACCCATCGGCACCAAAAACAAGAAACCAACCACAATCCCTAATGTCGTGGCATACTTAATAGCATCGTCTGATTTAGGTTTATCTTTGAACACCATCCAATAACCTACAGGCATCACCAATACAATCAACGCAATAGAAAACACTATACCAAACAAGATAACCACTCCCATAGGTTGCCATAACATATCGCCACTCAACACCATAGGCAACACACCCAATGCGGTGGTGGCAGAAGTTAGAAATATCGGTTGCATCCGGCGACGTCCTGCCTCGAAAGCAGCATCGCGCAACGACATCCCAACCGACCGCAACTCCTCAGCATAATCGTACATAATGATACCATTACGCACAAAGATACTTACCAAACTCACTATGCCCAACACAGCCGTAAGACCTATATCGATATCAAACAACCACAAGCCCAAAAACGCTCCAAAAAAGCATAAAAGACTCATTCCCAAAGTAAGTACTGTCAAAGAAAACTTCTTGAAATGGAACAGCATAAACAGTACAAGAACCATAATACACGCCAGTACCGACACAATGACCTCTGGAATCATATCTTTGTTTGCAATGTCCAGCCCATCATAACGAATGTCCACTCCACGGCTGGCTAACCCCTCCTGTTCAACAAATTGCTTAATCAGCGACACCGCATGAGGCTGACTCTTGCCATAGCACAAGTCTGCCGACACTGCGATGGTTGGCACCTGCCTACAACGGCTCAACTCCACATGCTGCCACGATGGCTCAATCTGAGCCACCTGACGCAACGGAACGCTTTGGGTAAGATTCGCACCCCGAACCATCTGATTGCCTATAGTAGCATAATCCATAGTTCCACTTACGCCATCGGAATACAGATTGATAGGTATCTCTGTGTCGTCTTCCCAAATGCTGCCAATATTTTGACCGCCAAACGCACCCGCCATCGACAATGCCAACGATGTCCGATTGACTCCCTGCTGCGCTGCCGCCTCGGGTATTAGCGTAACATCTACTACCGACTGCACGTTGTCGTAGGTGCTGTGCACCCACTGCAGATCCTCATCGAGCGAACACATATATGCCTTGACCTTTTCGGCAGCCCAAGCCACACTATCACGATTGTCGCCTGAGAACATAACTACCACAGGAGCATCAACTGCCTGATAATCCATCTGCTTTATACGGACTATGGCTTGAGGGAAAAGGTTCTTGCAACGATGTTCATAGTACTGAATTACCTCACTGGTCTCTTTTGCAGAATGGGTATTAATCAGCAATTGAGCCACTCTAACACCTGGGAATACTGGAGAATAGGTTGCCGAAAAACAAGGTGCACCAGACCCTATAAACGATGTTACCGAAACAATGCGAGGATCTGCCACAAGTATTTTGGACAAACTATCAGCACATGCCTGCGTATCGTCGATGTTGTTGTCGCCCTCCAACGCTATTTCTATGGCAAAATAATCACGTGCTGCCTTGGGCATCATCTGCACGTTGCACATCATACAAAACACAACTCCCAATACCACAACTCCTACACCCACCATCATCGTGGCATGCGGATGCCTAAAACACAACCGTTCGCCTTTGTCATACAAACGCTGCAAGGCATCAAAAAAAGATTGCTGCGCACGAGCAAATGCGTTTTGATTGGATGAATCTGACAACTTGATATAACGAACTTCGAGCGATGGTACAACACTGAATGCATATATAAAGGAAATTATCAGCGCAAATGCCACCACAAAAGGGAACAATTTTACAAAATCGCCCAAAATGCCTGACAATGTAAATTCAAGTGGGAAAAACATAGCACTGATAGCCAATGTAGCAGCCAATGTAGGAGCAAAAAGGTTTTTGATAGAATACCTCACTGCATCCAACGGACTCTTCCCTATGCGCAACTCCGATATGTAACCATCCATCGTGATGATAGAATTATCCACTATCATACCCAACACTACAATCAGTCCAGCTAATGTAACGGTATTCAAGTCAATACCCACAATATACATAACAGCTATTGACATTGCCGTGCCGATTGGAACACCTGATGCCGCAATCAATGCAGACCGCAAGGGGAACATCATCATCATTACCAATATCACCACCAGCATCGAAATCAACAAATCGCGCAAAAAAGAAGTTACCGACCCCGCCACCAGTTTCGGCTGATCTGCAATTCTGTTAAAATGCACACTGGGCGGCATCTCTTTTTGATAAGCATCTACTACCTTATCCACCTCTTTGCCAAAAGCCACTATATCACAATGTTTTCTCATCTCTACTGCCAGCACCACACACTCGTTACCTTGATACGATATAAAACTCGTCGGCTTCTTATAACGCCGTTCCACCTTTGCTACATCTTTGAGCCGTAACGTATTGCCCATGGGGTCGCAATACACAATACGATTACTAATCTCACACTCACTATCCACATTGCCATGCAGATGGATTGGTGCAGAGGTATAGTCTGTCTCAAACGTACCTGCTGGCATAGATAGCGTGGCAGCTTGATAGCCCAATGTAAGCATAGACGGCTGAAGTGCATATGCTGCAAGCTTTTCGCGATCCAGCACTACCGCAATCTCCTCTGTTTGCCTACCTACAACCGTTGCGTCCTTCAAATTAGGAATCCCTCGCAGCCGGTCACACAATTCATCGGCATAATCCTGTAACTCTATGTAACTCTTGTCGTCCGATGTCAAGACAATAAGATGCGACATAAACGCACAAAAATCATCCACCAACTTCACGGCAAGCACATCTTTGGGCAACCGAATACGCTGCGCATCCAAATAGGTGCGTATCTTATCCCACGTCTTGCTAACATCGTTATTGGGGCAGTTCAAATCAACATACATATAGCACATGCCCTCACATGAATACGACCGCAACGTTTTGAGATCCACCTCTGGGAATGTGGCCAGCATCTTCTCCAACGGAATCGTCAAACGCTTCTCAACCTCCTGTGGCGAAGCACCTGGATATACACCAATCACCAACCCTGTTTTGACAGTAAACGTTGGGAACTCGTCTTTTTTCATCTTGACCAGTCCCACAATGCCTACAG